>NZ_JBHIRW010000010.1:0-57280 GCF_042197445.1 Bartonella sp. AA1HLJMS
CAAAAAAACTCAATAGAATCAAGATTCACCTATTCCCCCATATTAGACATAACTATTTTATTTTACTTGCTTTTTATATACCATTTATGAGCGCCAGCGTGAAGTGAGCTTTAAGAGATATCTCTTAAAACAAAGCCTGTAAAATGGCATTCTCCTCACACTGTATTCCTATTGAAATAATGATCACCTTGAACCGTGTGAGTTTAGATCTTCAGAGCTCATCTGCATAACATTTTAATGTGATTGTTATCCAATATTAAAATACTTTTCACATGATGTACAAACTATAAAGAAATAAGAAAAAACATTTGAAAATGTAAATATGAAATCTAAAAATTTAACTCTAAGATACAATCTATCTTCATTCATATAAATATACAGTATACATTCTTAAACCTATAAGACTAAGAAAACCTAAACATTGATGAAACCTATAACCCTACCTGAGAAACAGTGACAATCATGTTAAATCAAATTGTCCGCAAGTGTCTCTCATTGAAAAAAACAATATCTTATCTGGACGGCACATATAACATCTTTTTATACGAAAAAACTATAAAGAAGTAATTCGTTATGAATCACAGATTCCAAGACAAGAAGATATTTTCCACCTCTTGTGCCATCTGTAAATTCTCATCATAAACAGATATCGTTTTTATTCTTCAATGTTTCATAAACTGTTCTAAATCGAATCCATCATGCCTTGTATCTAATCAAAATCGATCTTACCAAAGATCATGCTAAAAAACCTAATAATATTATTCATAAAAAATAAAAAAAATCACAATAGATGTTTTTTGGCAATTTCACCAGCATTAACCGCAATGCTTAAATCTAATCTAAGAAATAAAATATTCATTTTCAGAAAGATGAAAAGAAGCTCATAAAAAAGAGTTTTTGTAATCTGTTTCCTAAAGCATGTGATATAGTAGCAACATGCGGCAAGAATATGCAATGCTAAAGTTTCAGCAATCAAAAGCAATTTTTACTGAAAAAAGAGAAAACAGCATCATTTTATACTAAAACAGTCAACAGAAAACGTGTAGCAACAAAATAAACCAAAAAACATCAAAAAGGTTCGGGATTATACAGAAAAATAAGCTAATAGAATAAAAGGAAAACTCTCTAACTTTTTATAGCCTATAAATATCATTTAAACATGGTGATCCCGACAGGATTCGAACCTGTGACCCACGGCTTAGAAGGCCGTTGCTCTATCCAGCTGAGCTACGGGACCCAACTGATTATTTTATCAATTCAAAATAGCATCTTCAATTCAATGTGTCCAAGAATGCTGCCGATCACTGCGAAAATTATCAGAATAAGAAATAGCACGTCGAATCGATGTATGTTTCTTTTCTACACGGTAAGAGATAGCATTCTTACGTGCAAAAGCAATCGCTTCTTCCTTCCTATTAAATCGAATCTTTACCTGATTATTCATATCAGACGTTGCCGTATAGCCCATAAGAGGTTCAAGCATTTTTGCTTTCATTGGCTCATACTCTAGAATCCAAAAACCTGTATTCCCCTTACCTGACTGCATAGCTGTCTTAGCAGGACTATAAATACGTGCGATCATGCCTTTTTCCTTCAGATTACACAACGCTTGAATGATAGTTTCTCACCACACGTACCCAATTGGGTCATTCTCACACACTCAATCAAATATGGTCGGAGCGATAGGATTCGAACCTACGACCCCCTGATCCCAAATCAGGTGCGCTACCAGGCTGCGCTACGCTCCGCCATTTACATTTACTTGATGCACATTTCCTAAAATTTTCATAACAGAAGTGCAAGAGAAAAACACACTTTTTTTAAATTTTGTTGCATTTCTTTACAAAAAAGCACATTTTTTAATTTTTTCCCCTACTCAATAACAAATTTATTGACAAATAGTAGAAAATAACCTCCGTAAAAAATCCAATCTATATTAAAAAAGAATGAATTTCTCTATAAGGACTTCATAATTTTTATCCTGTTTTAAGCAAGCTCTCACTGTATCAAAACGCATTTCACAGATACAGTTTTAGAAAAAAACGACTTAAATATCATAGATAAATTTTCCCAAAGAGAACATAAGCCAAAGAATTCAGCTGTATTAAGCTTTTTTCCCCTCTTTTTCTATCTTCCCAAAGACTCTTTTATTAAAAACTCTAGAATCTGCGACAATTCATATTCATAAACAACAAACATTTTTTCAAAGCACAAGGTTTTATTATAAATAAAATAAAGCGCTCTTTTTAGAAAAATTTTCAAATGCGAAGCTGAAAAGAATTCAACATCATACAATAAAATCTCAAAGTTATTTAAAATAAAAATACGACAAGAGTAAAAAAACACTATTTTTCTCTCTTATATAGATATCCCAAAAGAAGAAAATTTAAATGACTTGTCTTCCACATATTGAAACGATAATAGAAGAACAGAATAAGTAAGCCATGATAAGGAGTATTTACGGTTTTCTTCTATTTAAAACTTCAGCAATAACAGCACGTGTTATTTTTCTTTTTCTTTGTAATGCCAACTGATCAACAGAATCAATAACACGCTTCAATGAAAATAAAGAACGTTCACAACGGCTTACAAGATAATAAACCGTATCTGGATGTACAATAAGTTGCCTATCGGAAAAAAGCTTAAAAGCAACAGCTGTTAACAATGCATCATCAGGCTGATTAATTTCAACGAACATCACCGAATTAAGACGACTTTTTAGATCATTTAACGTTAAATTCCAAGCGGAAGGAAGTGTTCGTGCCGTCATCAATAAAGTAGCTTGTCGTGCATCAAGATTTATTTGCTTAATACTGTTAATTAAATGAAAAAGTTCTGTCTCATTGATTTCACCTGTATCAATATCCTCTATTAAAAATGATCTTCCTAAAGAAGCCATAGTAACAGCCTGACCAAGTTCATTGTACTGAATCCTGAAAGCATCTGCTTTTTGGAGCCATATATTAGAAAAGTGCGTTTTTCCAGATCCTTCTTTACCAACCAAAACTGCAATAGGTAAGCTCCAATTGGGCCAGTGATCAATAAGCTGAAAAGCCATACGATTACTTTCCGTTACCACTAAATCCTCAAATTGAAAAATCGGATCATAAGGAAAATTTAAAGATAATTGCGTTTCACGCCCATTCATTTTAGCGACTCCGAATTTCCGCTTCGCGAATACATCTGAGAACTCAGATAAGTATGAAGAGCAAAACGAACTAAAACGCCAACAGCCGCTGCCGCAGGAACAGCAACAAGCATACCAGTAAAACCAAAGAGTGAAGAAAAAGCAAAAAGTGAAAACATCAACCATACGGGATGTAATCCCACTGATGAACCCACAAGCTTGGGTTGAAGAATATAACCTTCAATAAATTGACCAATTAAAAAAAGTGCCATCACAACAATGATTCCCCCCCAATTATTGGGATAAAACTGGACCCATGCAATACCAACAGAAAGGACCAAACCACTCATTGTGCCGATATAAGGAACAAAGCTAATAAGACCAATAAACATACCAATCAAAAGACTAAAATTGAGTCCTGCAATCGTTAAACCAATAGCATAATAGCCTCCCAATATGAGACAAACTGTTCCTTGTCCACGAACAAAGCCTGCAATAGCTCTATCCATTTCATGAAAAATACTACGGACGGTTTCAAGATGATCACGCGGTATTAACGAATCGATTGCTGTTACCATACGTGGCCAATCTAATAACATATAAAATGCCACCACAGGTGCCACAACAAATAGGCTAACGATATTAACGATAGATTTTCCTGACTTTAAAAGTGAATTCAAAAGAGACGTAATAAAATCCGAACCTTCGCCCAAAAATCCTTTAATATTATTCCGTAATTCATTTGGATCACTTCCAAAATAGCGCCTTAACCAATCAAAATCATGCTCAACAAAAAAGGTTTGAATACGATTAATATAAACAGGTAAACCATCACTCATAAATTGCTGTATTTGCCAACTAATAACAGGAATCAAAATAACTAAAGCAGCAACAAAGGTAATAACAATAAATAAGGTAATAAGGACAGTCCCAAACACACGACGAATACCAAATTTTTCAAGTAATTGAACAATGGGATTGAGAAAATAAGCCAACACAATCCCTGCCACAAAAGGAAGCAAAATCGATCCAAAAACAAACATAAAAAGAATGAAAAAAATCAGCGTACCAAGCCAAAAAAAGATTTGTCTTTTCATATTATTCGGCAACGGTAATTGAGTATACGCTGGCACATAAGTCTTATAACGATCACGAGATGTATTCTCACTCACTTTCTTTCTCATAAGTTGCCAAGAAGACTGTCCGTGATTATCTGATATCTTGCTCATAAAATATCCTAAAAAAATCTTCACAAAAAATTATAAACAACTTCAAAATAAGCTACAAGAAAAGTTGCTTATTTTCTTATCAATATCTCTTGCAGAGAGAACTCTATCATGGCATTGCATAATATCAAAACCTGATTTTCCATTAAAGGAAGGCTCCAATGAGCAATCAAGATCTTATAAAGAATAAATCCAAAGTCGGCCTTACCTACGCAAAAGCCGGTGTAAACATCGATATGGGTAATGCCATGGTAGAAAAAATCAAACCCTTTATACGCGCTACAAAACGAGCCGGAGCAGATGCAGAAATTGGTGGGTTTGGTGGCCTTTTTGATTTAAAAGCCGCTGGCTTTACAGATCCTATCCTCGTAGCAGCCAATGATGGAGTGGGAACAAAATTAAAAATTGCTATCGAAGTAGGTCACCATAATACTGTAGGTATTGATCTCGTTGCTATGTGTGTCAATGATTTACTTGTACAAGGAGCTGAACCGCTCTTTTTTCTGGATTATTTTGCAACTGGAAAGCTCGACCCTGAACAAGGGGCTGCGATTGTTTCTGGTATTGCAGAAGGATGTAAACAAGCCGGTGCTGCTCTTATTGGAGGAGAAACTGCAGAAATGCCAGGAATGTATGCAGAGGGAGATTATGATCTAGCCGGTTTTGCTGTAGGAGCATGCGAACGTAGCAAGCTACTCCCTTCAAAAGATTTGATAGAAGGTGATGTTATATTAGGTCTAAGCTCCTCTGGAATTCATTCCAATGGCTTTTCGCTTGTTCGACGAATCATCCAGCAAAATTATCTCAAATGGAATGACCCTGCCCCTTTTTCCCCTGAAAACAGCCTTGGTATAGCACTTCTTACACCAACACGCATTTATGTAAAATCGCTTCTTCCTATCATGCGAAAATATGAAGGGATTAAAGCTCTTGCTCATATTACGGGTGGAGGCTTTCCTGAAAATATTCCACGTGTCCTTCCATCTTCTCTCTGCGCTGAAATTAATCTTTCTACCATCAATGTTCCAGCAGTATTTTCATGGATTGCCAAACAAGGTAAAATAGAAGAAAGAGAAATGTTAAGAACATTCAATTGTGGTATTGGCATGATCATTATCGTAGCACAGCATGCAGCTGAAACAATTACACAAGCTCTTGAAAGAAAAGGAGAAACTGTAACTCCCCTTGGTATTTTAACAAAATGCCAAGATCAAAATAAAGGAATACTTTATCAAGGGGTACTGCATTTATGAAAAAACAAATCGTCGTTTTCATTTCTGGTAATGGGTCCAATATGGTCGCCCTTGCTCAAGCTAGTCAACAAAAAGAATATCCTGCTGAAATTGTCGCGGTTATTTGCGATAATCCGCGTGCAAACGGTATTGAAAAGGCGCAAAACCATAACTTACCTATTCATATTGTTGATCGTAAAATTTACAAAACAAAAGAAGAGCATGAAGAAGATATTTTTACGATTTTAGATCAATATAAACCAGATTTTCTCTGCTTTGCAGGGTATATGCGTCTTATCTCACCACGTTTTGTAAAACTTTATGAAGGACGAATTTTAAACATTCATCCTTCTCTTTTGCCTTCATTTAAAGGCTTAAACACACATGAAAAAGCTTTACAAGCAGGTGTAAAAATCACGGGTTGCACTGTTCATCTTGTTACAGAAGACATGGATGCAGGAAAAATCCTTGCCCAAGCAGCCGTTCCAGTCTATCCCCATGATACTGCTGAGTGCTTAGCAGAAAGAGTTCTTAAAGTAGAGCATAAACTCTATCCTGAAGCTTTAAAAGCATTTATTGAAGGAAAGAGCAAAATGATAGATACGCAACAACAGCTTTTATCTTTTTGAGTGTATCAACAATCTATTAATCAGCATATTTCAATGCTTTACACATAGTTTCTGCTCAGTATCTACAATTGAAAATCTCTATGAAATGTTGACATAATAGAGCCCATCTCTTCATAAATTTTTGCACAAAACATGTGATTTTTTGAATTTTATTTCATTTTCAAAATTCTTCTTCTTTATTTAGTTCTATGACATTATCATAAGCTCTATTTATCAAAATGCTCTCGTCTTTAGCCTAAAAAATCTTAAAATACGCAATTTTTCTATTGCATAAATTTTTTCTCATGATGAAAGTGTTTCTTTAACTGTTACAGCTAACTGTTTGAGTGTAAAAGGTTTAGATAAAAAACCAAAAACAGCATCTTGTGGAAGATTTTTAGCAAAAGCATCTTTTGCATATCCAGAAACGAAAAGAAATTTGATACTAGGATAGTTTTTACGGACTTCCTTCAATAAAGTGGGCCCATCCATTTCTGGCATCACCACATCGGAAACAATAATATCAACATCTCCTTTTTGTTCCTCAAGAATAGAGAGTGCTTCCGCCCCACTTGCTGCCTCTAAAACCGTATATCCTCTCATTTGAAGAGCTCTTACCCCCCCCATTCTGACCGCATCTTCATCTTCAACCAATAAAACAGTCGCAGATCCTGTTAAGTCTATATTTTTATCTTTCTCTTCATCTTTTTCAATCTTTTGAGAAATTTCTCCTTTTATATTGGGGATATAACGGGGAAGAAAAATATGAAATGTTGCTCCTTCACCTTCTTTACTTTCACAATAAATATACGCACCGCTCTGCTTGATAATTCCATAAACCATTGATAAACCAAGTCCTGTTCCTTTTCCAACTTCTTTTGTTGTAAAAAATGGCTCAAACATTTTTTCTTGTATAGCAGCAGATATACCAGCCCCTGTATCTG
Organism: Bartonella sp. AA1HLJMS; assembly: GCF_042197445.1. NCBI lineage: Bacteria > Pseudomonadati > Pseudomonadota > Alphaproteobacteria > Hyphomicrobiales > Bartonellaceae > Bartonella > Bartonella sp. AA1HLJMS. The sequence continues at coordinate 7,138 of NZ_JBHIRW010000010.1, forward strand.
AAATAGTCAATTGCACATACTCGCCAATTGCTAATCCAAGATGATTAAATTCAGCACTTTGTTGCTTTGTAATATTATTTGTTGCAATCGTAACAATACCTCCATCTAACATGGCATCACGCGCATTAATAACCAAATTCATAATAACACGCTGAAAAGATGCTTGATCAACTTCAACGCTCCACAAATCTCTTCCATGGATAATTTTTAACTGAATATTATTCCCCAAAAGTGGTAAAATAAGATTGCGGATATCTGATAAAAATTCAGTAAAATCGACTTCTTCAGGTCGAAGTGTTTGCTTTCTAGAAAAAGCTAATAATTGCTGGACAAGAGCAGCTGCACGATTAGCATTGTTTTTAATATTGATCAGATCAGCATGAGCAGGATCAGAACTACGATGCGTATTTAAAAGAAGATCACACGACATTAAAATTGCTGTTAAAACATTATTAAAATCATGAGCAATGCCGCCAGCCAATTGTCCTACAGCTTGCATCTTCTGACTTTGCATCATTTTATCTTCAAGAGTTTTTTGTTCGGTTGTTTCAATCACAGAGATAATAAGCAAATCTTGCAATGCATCACCGTGATAGGGCGGTACAGACATAATATGGAGCCGTAAATGGCATTCTTCATTTTTTTCTAAAACAGTTTCTAGAGAAACAAAATAATTTTTATTTGTCGCAATTCTCTGAAAAGAACGCTCTAACTGCACACAATCACGACGAGAAATAACATCATAAAAATTGACAGCTTTGTCCATACATCCCGTGAGTGATGAAAAAGCTTTATTCATATGAACCAATTGCCCTGCATGATCCACCACGGCTATTGCAAAAGGACTCGCATCAAAATATTCTCCTAATATACTGGGTAATTTTAATTGATCATCCTCTTCTTTTTGTATTTGTTGTGGAATGATCACAACACGATAAATGGCTTCCTCTTCTAAGAGAGAAGAAACAGATATAAGACAATGGAATATTTTCTCACAAGTCGTGTGTGAATTTAAACATAACGAAAACCTATAAGGTAAAGAGTAACCTGAACTTTGATATCTGTTGGTTTGTAAACAGATATCACTCCATGAGCTCTTAGCACCAACGCTATCAAATAACGAATCAAAATTATGTTGACCAATTGAGAAATTCGCTAAATCAATTGAAAACCATTCTGCAAAAGTCGCATTGGCATAAAGAATAGTTCCTTGTCTATTAACGGATACAAAACCAATAGAAGCTTGATCCAAGTGATTGATAGCCTCTTGAAGGTTCGAGAAAAAAACTTCTCGCGTTTGTTGTAAGTGCGAAATATCAGTAATACGCCAAAATAAAAGCTTTTTTTTCTGTTTTGTGATAGGTTGAATGGAAATATTATACCAAACAGATTTTTTTAATGTAGAATCGGTAAAAATTGGCTGTTCTACTCTTAATTCCTCTTGCGCTGCAAGATTATTACAGGCTGCAACCTTTAAGCGATACGAGAGTGCACCAGCTCCTGGTAGATCTGCAATAACCCTATAACAAGACACTTCAGGCTTATAGGTCAGAATTTTTCGATAGTTTTGATTAGAATAATAAACAAAACCAGAAAGATCAGAGATTACAATTGCATCATCGCTCCTATTAAAGATGCTAAAATCAAAATCTTCATGCGACCACACATGATATCTTAAAATTCCCATTCCACACAAAACGAGTGTTGCAACACCGATCATTGCTAGAATCAAAAAAGATATTGATATCGCCTGTTGCAAATAGTTTTGTGGATAAAAAAAACCTAAAATACCCACAATGAAAAGAAAACCTAATACAAAAACAACACCAAAAATCACAACTCTCCGGTGAAACGAAGACGCTGATCTTTCATTATTCTGAAAATCTTTATCCATCTCTCTTTGCCTTAGCTTATAGCTATTTCTTATGTCACAAACTTCCTTTATATTCGTTGTTATGTTGTTATAAAGTATATACTATGATATTATCTAAGATAAGCTCGCTTAATATTCAAAAGTTTATTTCTTACATTATAAGTGAATCTTTTGAGGGTATGTTTATAACTTTATCTCAATAAAAAATAATATTTCCATCCAAAATGGGAGAAAATCTATGTATATCTGGTTATCAGAGCAGATAGGTGTATCTGCTGCAAACATAACGATAAGCTTTTTGCTTTTTATAATAACAATCGCAGCTATTACCGTAATTATCGTGTTTTTACGTCGCTTAAGTACAGGAAGATACAGCATTAATAGAAAAAAAAGTCTATCACGATTAGCATTATGTGAAGTAATTTCTATAGATCGAGCACGCCGCCTTGTTTTAGTCCGTTGCGATAATAAAGAACATTTGCTCCTTATTGGCGGATTAACAGATGTAGTTGTAGAATCCGATATTACTGATACATCAAAAATACAAAAAAGAAAAATACACACACATCTAAATTCCGCCCCTCCAGAAAGAAACGATGTATCGGATAAAAGTCCCTCTCCTTTTACGAATCAAGCGGTAAAAGATTCAGCCATCACCGCCGAAATTGAGGGGCGGCAAGAACCATCTTTATTCATTCCTACCCATCAAAAATAAAAATATACAATTTTATCACCACGAATTTCGTTTGTTTATCATCTCAATAACCTTAATCATCGCGATAAACTCTTTCACGTCGTTCGTGACGTTCTTGCGCTTCCAATGACAAAACGGCTATCGGCCGAGCCTCAAGACGCTTGATACTAATGGGTTCGCCGGTTTCTTCACAAAAACCGTATGTCCCATTATCAATGCGCTCTAAAGCAGCATCTATTTTTGAAATAAGTTTCCTCTGACGATCACGAGCACGTAATTCGATTGTACGATCAGTTTCACAAGAAGCCCGATCAGTCAAATCGGGCTGACCAACATTCTCTTCCTGCAAATTTTCCAAAGTCTCACGAGCTTCTTTTAATATATCATTCTTCCAAGAAACCAATTTAGCACGAAAATACGCCTTTTGCCGCTCATTCATAAAAGGCTCATCTTCACTAGGGCGATATTGACCATCAATCTCTTCGCTCATGCAATAAAAAACCTCCACATATGCTATGTGCGGTCTATATATTGTGCAATACCCATCAACACAAGAGTAAAATGTTTTTTCATAACAATCGACGAATATATCTAAATGCACTGTTTAGGTTTGATCGCTTTTTTATGTAGATTGAATTCTTGATCAAATCTCATCCAGAATCATTTTTCTCGCTTATTGAAAAACTTTAAAAAGAAGGAAATCAGATATCAGAGCCATCCCTCCCCTACTCCCTACATTGTTAAAAATCTAAATGAAGCAACAATAAATCATTTCATCAATGCAAAAAAATAAAATCTTTATAAAGGCAAAGTGTGATATTCACGTTTCAAATACATCAAAGCATCTTTTTCTTTATTACAGTTGATTGCAACAACCTCACCAATCAAAACACAATGGGTTGCGTGTTCGTGCCAACAAATCAAACGACAATCAAACGACGCTAGAGCGTCTGAAAGACTAGGCGCCCCCGTTTGCAAAGCTCCCCATTGAGCAACATCAAAACGCTCATTTTGTGTAGAATTGCAACGCCTCGAAAAAACATCCGCTAATGAGCGATGTTTTCCTGCCAAGCTATTAACACAAAAATTTCCATTCTCCATAAACACCTGATTCTTTAAATTATGACGCATGAGACAAACAAGAAGGGTTGGAGGATCATCAGATAAAGAACAACACGCCGAAACAGTCACCCCACGTCTTCCCTTAATACCATTTGTTGTCACAATATGCACAGCTCCTGCAAAAAGACTCATGGCATCTCGATATTCTTGGGAAGAAACCGCAATAGTATGTTTATGTTGAAGTTCAGGCATCAAATATGTTTTATGATTCGACATATCTTTCACTTATAAAGCTTTAAAATTTCAAGCAATCTTTCCATAAAAAGACCTATAATACATATTTTTTCTTTTCCGTCATAACACAAAAAATATTTGTGTATACACAGTGATATGATAAAAACTGCCAATCTAAGGAGATTTTAATGCCCCATTCTCATCTCATTTCGCCTTCTCTCTTGGCTTCTGATTTTTCTAAACTTGGACAAGAAATGTTAGATGTTGTTGATGCTGGTGCAGATTGGCTTCATCTTGATATTATGGATGGGCACTTTGTTCCTAACATCACCTTTGGTCCTGAAATCATCAAAGCTCTGCGCCCATTAACAAAAGCAATATTTGATGTCCACCTGATGATCGCACCAGTAGACCCTTATTTAGAAGCTTTTGCAAAAGCAGGTTCAGATATTATAACTATTCATGCTGAAGCAGGTCCACATCTTCATCGTTCATTACAAACAATCAAAAAAATGGGGAAAAAAGCAGGAATCGCACTCAATCCAAGCACCCCTGAACATGTACTTGAATATTTGCTTGATCAATTAGATCTCATTCTCATCATGACGGTCAATCCCGGTTTTGGTGGACAAAGTTTTATTCCAGAAATAAAAGATAAAATTAAGCGCGTTAAAAGCATGATTGCAAACCGCCCTATTGATCTTGAAGTTGATGGTGGTATCACCGTTGATACAATTGGGATAGCTGCAAAAGCTGGTGCAAATGTATTTGTCGCAGGCTCTGCAATTTATAAAGATGGCAATAAAGAGCTTTACAAAACACGTATTAGTGCATTGCGCCAAGCCGCAATCCTCTCACAACAAGGAAAAAAATGATGATCGCACGTTATTCCCGCCCTGCAATGGTAACAATTTGGTCTCCTGAAACAAAATATCGTATTTGGTTTGAAATTGAAGCCCATGCCTGTGATGCTCTTGCTCACTTAGGGATTATTCCGAAAGAAGCCGCCAAAGTCATTTGGGAAAAAGGGGCAGCAGCTAAATTTGATGTCAATCGTATTGATGAAATTGAAGCAATTACCAAACATGATGTTATCGCATTTCTAACCCACCTAGCTGAATTCATTGGACCAGAAGCACGTTTTATCCACCAAGGTATGACATCATCTGATGTTCTCGATACAACGCTGAACATTCAATTGATGCGTGCGAGTGATATTTTGCTAGAGGATATAGATCAACTTCTTGAAGCATTAAAAAGACGTGCTTTTGAGCATAAAGAGACAATCACCATTGGGCGGAGTCATGGCATTCATGCTGAACCGACAACATTTGGAATCAAGTTTGCTCTTGCATACGCTGAATTTTCTCGTTGTCGCAAACGTCTTCTTGCTGCACGAGAAGAAATTTCTACTTGCGCGATTTCAGGAGCTGTAGGAACTTTTGCTAATATCGATCCACGCGTTGAAGAACATGTAGCAAAAGCCTTGAAAATGCGTACTGAACCGGTTTCCACCCAAGTAATACCAAGAGATCGTCATGCTATGTTTTTTGCAACACTTGGTGTTATTGCTTCCTCTATTGAAAGGCTAGCAATAGAAATACGCCATTTACAACGAACAGAAGTTCTTGAAGCAGAGGAACATTTCTCACCTGGGCAAAAAGGTTCATCGGCAATGCCTCATAAACGTAATCCAGTTTTAACAGAAAATTTAACTGGATTAGCCCGTATGGTACGTGCATTTGCACTCCCAGCCATGGAAAATGTAGCTCTTTGGCATGAACGTGATATTTCCCATTCATCTGTTGAGCGTTATATTGCTCCAGATGCGACTATTACACTTGATTTTGCTCTTTCTCGCCTCACATCTGTCATTGAAAATCTCATTGTCTATCCAGAAAATATGCAAAAAAATCTCAATAAATTCCGCGGTCTTGTTCACTCACAACGGGTTCTTTTAGCACTCACACAAGCAGGGATTAGTCGTGAAGATTCTTATCGGATTGTACAACGAAATGCGATGAAAGTTTGGGAACAAGGAAAAGATTTTTTAGAAGAACTCCTCAACGACAAAGATGTTACCAAAGCTTTAAGTGAAGAAGAACTTCGCGAAAAATTTGATCTTTCTTACCACACCAAACATATCAATACGATTTTTAAACGTGTTTTTGAAGAACAATAAAGCGACATAGAAAACCAAAATCCATTCAACCTATGATCAAAAATCTGTTGTAACAAAGAAAACAATTCATGAAAGCAAATCAACTCGATATTCTTATTGTTCCTGGCTACAAAGGATCTGGTCCAGATCATTGGCAAACACGCTGGGAAAAAAAATTGTCGACAGCCAGCCGCATTGAACAACTCCATTGGTCAAAGCCTGTTTGTGAAGAGTGGGTTAACAAAGTTAAAACCGCCATCGCAAAAGCTCAAAGGCCTGTTATGCTTATTGCTCATTCATTAGGAGTTCCCAGTGTTATTCATGCAACTGTACAAAATACAGAAAAAATTTGTGGCGCTTTCTTTGTTGCACCTCCAGATGTCGCCAATGAAAAAATACGTCCCAAACATTTAATGACATTTGGCCCCTATCATCGCCAAAAGCTTCCTTTTCCTTCTATTGTCATAGCCAGTCGCAACGATGAGTTTTGTCAATTTTCAGTAGCAGAAAAAATTGCCAATGATTGGGGATCACTCTTTGTTGATGCTGGGTATTCTGGCCATATTAACGCAGAATCCGGACACGGACCTTGGCCTGAAGGGCTTATGGTCCTCTCTCACTTTCTTGCAAAAATTTGATCCAAAAGAGGTGATCTTCTTTCTCATCGCTTATGTATCTTCACCTTTGGGTAAACGTGTAATGATAAAAATTATAAAAGTATCATAGCAATATCATTGAGAAATTCTATCAATTAGGATAGTATCATTTATCAATGTTATTAAAAACCTCTCAAGATAAACAGAGAATCATGATGAATCGTCGCCACCGTATTTATGAAGGCAAGGCTAAAATTTTATATGAAGGACCTGAACCAGGGACTTATATTCAATTTTTTAAAGATGATGCAACTGCCTTTAATGCAAAAAAACATGAAATTATCGACGGAAAGGGCGTTTTAAACAACCGAATTTCGGAACATATTTTTAGCCATCTTGGACGTTTGGGCATCCCAACACATTTTATCAAACGTATAAACATGCGCGAACAGCTTATTAAAGCGGTGGAAATCATTCCGTTGGAAGTTGTTGTTCGCAATGTTGCTGCCGGCTCTCTTGCTAAGCGTTTAGGACTGGAAGAAGGAACCCCGCTTCCGCAATCCATCATTGAATTCTACTATAAAAATGATTCTCTCGATGATCCTATGGTAACGGAAGAACATATCACAGCTTTTGGATGGGCTGTCCCACAAGAGATAGAAGATATCATGCAACTTTCAATTCGTATTAATGATTTTCTTTCTGGGCTTTTTGCCGGTGTTAACATCCAATTAATTGATTTTAAAATGGAATTTGGTCGCCTGTGGGAAGATGAAACAATGCGCATTGTTCTTGCTGATGAAATCTCTCCTGATTCTGCACGACTATGGGATATGCACACACAAGAAAAAATGGATAAAGACCGTTTTCGTCGTGATATGGGAGGGCTTATTAATGCCTATCAAGAAGTTGCCAAACGTCTTGGTATTATGAATGAAAACGAACCAACACGACCAAGTGGTCCCGTTCTCGTAAAGTAAAAACAAGGTAAAAAACATCACCTTATACAAACACCCCTCTTCAAAGGAGAGGTTCTTTTAACAAGCAGGAAGCAAAAAATGAAAGCACGCATTACGGTTACTTTAAGAGAAAGCGTTCTTGATCCACAAGGAGAAGCAATTGTCGGTGCTTTAAAAAGTTTGGCTTTCGAAGGCATTCAATCTATTCGTCAAGGAAAGGTTTTTGATATTGTTCTTGATGATTTACCTTCTGAAACTGCAAAGAAAAAACTTGAACAAATGTGTGAAGAGTTACTCGCAAATACTGTCATCGAAAATTATACAATCGAACTTCTGTAAGTGAAACGCTCATGAAAACTGCCATCATTCAACTTCCTGGATTAAATCGTGATCGAGATATGGTTGCAGCATTACATCATATAACGGGAGTTGAGCCACTAAAAATTTGGCAAACAGAAACAACAATTCCAGATGTAGATGTTATTATTATTCCTGGTGGTTTTTCCTATGGCGACTACTTAAGATGTGGTGCGATTGGAGCGCGAACTCCCGTCTTAAAAGCCATTCGTGAAAAAGCACAAGAAGGTACGACAATTATAGGTATCTGTAATGGATTTCAAATTTTGTTGGAAGCAGGATTATTACCCGGTACTTTAATGCGTAACGCTTCTTTAAAATTTGTTTGTCGTGAAATCAAGCTTGAAGTCGTCAACGCCAAGACAAAATTTTCTCGATATTATTCTAAAGGACAAATTATTCGTTGTCCTGTTGCCCATCATGACGGAAATTATTTTGTTGATAGTGAAACATTGAAACAAATGGAAGACAATGAACAAATTGTTTTTCGCTATGCAGAAAATACAAACCCGAACGGCTCAATGAAAGATATTGCTGGTATTGTTAATAAAGCTGGTAATATTCTTGGTATGATGCCCCATCCTGAAAACTTTATTGAACCCGCCCACGGAGGTACTGACGGTCGTTTACTTTTTCAAAGTGCTTTAGAGTTAGTAAATGGATAATGCTGCAAAAATACTCGCGCTCCATAATTTAAAAAAATAAGGATTTATACCATTTCTTGCTTCATAAAGCTATAAACAAAGCTCTTCACAAACAACAATGGATATTATTTTCTAAACACATAATTATTTAAGACCATTTTTAGTCTTAAATCCCACCAAACAAACGGACAAAATCTTCAGCTTACTGTCTATAAATATTTTTATTATTAAACAACATGATTGTTTATAATATAAGCTGCTAGGTTAAAAAAATAAAAATACTAAATTTCGATTAATTTGACGGATAAATACTCATGAAGCCTTGCAATAACATCACTATTACATCAGAACTCATTGCACAACACGGGCTAAAAGAAGATGAATATCAACGTATCCTAACGTTAATTGGTAGAGAACCAACATTTACTGAACTAGGAATTTTTTCTGCGATGTGGAACGAACATTGTTCCTATAAATCATCTAAAAAATGGCTAAAAACTCTTCCGACAGAAGGAAAATGTGTCATCCAAGGACCTGGTGAAAATGCTGGTGTTGTCGATATTGGCGAAGGACAATGTGTTGTTTTCAAAATGGAAAGCCATAACCACCCTTCTTATATTGAACCTTATCAAGGTGCAGCGACAGGTGTTGGTGGTATTTTACGTGATGTCTTTACAATGGGAGCCCGTCCTGTTGCTGCTATGAATGCATTGCGATTTGGTGCTCCTGATCACCCACGAACACGCCATCTTGTTTCTGGTGTTGTTTCTGGAATAGGTGGTTACAGCAATTCTTTTGGTGTTCCAACGGTTGGTGGAGAAGTAAATTTTGATGAGCGTTATAATGGCAATATCCTTGTTAACGCTTTTGTCGCCGGTATTGCAAAGACAGACGCCCTTTTTTATTCTAAAGCACAAGGTATTGGACTCCCTGTTGTTTATCTGGGTGCAAAAACAGGACGTGATGGTGTCGGTGGAGCAACAATGGCTTCTGCTGAATTTGATTCTTCAATCAGTGAAAAACGTCCAACCGTTCAAGTCGGTGATCCTTTTACAGAAAAATGTCTCCTTGAAGCATGTTTAGAGCTCATGGAACTTGGAGCCGTGGTTGCTATTCAAGATATGGGGGCAGCAGGACTCACCTCTTCTGCCGTTGAAATGGGAGCAAAAGGAAATCTGGGGATACAGCTTAATCTTGATACAGTTCCTGTTCGAGAAGAAAACATGACAGCCTATGAAATGATGCTTTCTGAAAGTCAAGAGCGTATGCTCATGGTCCTTAAACCAGAACTAGAAAAGCAAGCAGAAGCAATTTTTCATAAGTGGGGACTACATTTTTCTATCATTGGAAAAACAACCGATGATTTACGTTTTCGTGTATTTCATCAAGGGGAAGAAGTTGTCAATCTTCCCATCAAAGAGCTTGGTGATGAAGCGCCTGTTTATGATCGTCCTTGGAGTGAGCCGGCAAAAAAAACACCCTTGAAAGCAGAAGACGTCAAAAAAGTTGAAAATCTTGGTGATGCGCTTCTGTGCTTATTGAATTCTGCTGATCAAAGTTCTCGGCGATGGGTTTATGAACAATATGATACCCTTATCCAAGGAAATAGCCTTGTTTGTCCAGGAGGTGATGCAGGCGTTATCCGTGTAGGAAACAACAGCAAACGTGCTCTTGCTTTTTCTTCTGATGTAACACCTCGCTATTGTGAAGCAGACCCTTATGAAGGGGGGAAACAAGCTGTCGCAGAATGCTGGCGAAACATTAGTACGACAGGTGCAACACCACTGGCTGCTACAGATAATCTCAATTTTGGTAACCCTGAAAAACCTGAAATTATGGGACAGCTGGTTTTTGCTATTAAAGGTATAGGAGAAGCTTGTAGAATCCTTGATTTTCCTATCGTTTCAGGCAATGTTTCTCTTTACAACGAAACAAATGGGGAAGCCATTCTTCCAACCCCCACAATTGCTGGTGTAGGCCTTCTTAATGATTGGTCTAAAATGGTAACAATAAGTGGTATGCAAAATGGAGATATTCTTGTTTTAGTAGGAAATTGCGGCTCCCATTTAGGACAATCAATCTATGCACGTAACATTTTAAATATTGATGCAGGCGCCCCCCCACCTGTAGATTTACAACTTGAAAAAAAGCATGGTCAATTTGTTCGAGATGTCATACATCGTGGTTTTATTCACGCCGCCCATGACCTTTCTGACGGAGGATTAGCGATAGCACTTGCTGAAATGGTGATTAAAGCAGGTAAAGGAATCAAAGTAAAGTTAAGCAATAAATCACCCCATCATGCAGAACTTTTTGGAGAAGACCAAGGACGTTATCTTTTAGCCGTCAAACCTCACTCTCTTAATAGTCTTAAAGAGCTCGCACAAATCAATACAGTTTCTTTAACAAAGCTAGGTCAAGTTGCAGGTGATGCACTTGATATAGATGGAATACTAAAACTTTCTATAGACAAACTCACAAAAGCCTATGAAAACTGGTTTCCACAATTTATGGGTGAAGAGTAAAAATTGTTTTTTCTCTTAAACAGCCTTTATAAAAAATGAACAACATAGGAGAATAATGATGGCAATGAGTGCCCATGCAATTGAAACGCTTATTCGTGAAGGCATTCCTGATGCTACAGTAAGAATTCGTGATCTTGCTGGAGATGGGGAACATTATGCTGCAGAAGTTATTTCTGAAAGTTTTCGTGGTAAAACCCGTGTTCAACAACATAAAATGGTCTATGATGCCCTTAAAGGCAATATGGGAAATGACCTTCACGCCTTAATGTTGCAAACAAATGTCCCAAAATAATCTAAAATTTCTTCTTGCATTCACACATTTAATACGATTAAAAGCAGTATGAGTATAAATTACACACTGATAAAAATCTGAAATATCGAGGGATAAAAATGACCACTGTTCATGATTTTATTGACAACGAAATTAAAACAAACGACGTCATTTTATTCATGAAAGGAACACCTGACGCTCCGCAATGCGGGTTTTCGGGACAAGTTGTTCAAATTCTTGATTATTTAGGATTGAATTATAAAGGGATTAATATCTTAACTTCTAACGAATTGCGTCAAGGGATTAAAGATTACTCAAATTGGCCAACAATTCCACAGCTTTATATCAAAGGTGAATTTATCGGAGGCTGTGATATTGTTAAAGAGATGTTTCAAAACAATGAGTTACAGGAACTTTTGAAAGAAAAAAATATTTCATGTAATCAATCATAGGTATCTTTCATTTTATTCAGACTCTTAAAAAGAGCTGTTTTCAGACGAAATTTTTATTTCAAGGATGCCATATGTCATATTCAGTCGATGAACAAACGCATAGAGATGCGATTAGAAACAAAATTGGCTATAAAGAATTTGTTATTCTTATTGCTTCGCTCATGGCTATTAACGCTATAGCTGTTGATATTATGCTGCCAGCTATGCCCGATATTTTAGACGGCTTAAATGTTCTCAATGAAAATGATCAACATTATATCATTTCGAGTTATCTTATTAGCTATGGTATTGCTCAAATATTTTTCGGTCCAATAAGCGATAGGTATGGACGACGTAAACTTATTCTTCTCGGGCTCGCTTTTTATTCATTTACGGCGATTGGCTGTGCCTTTGTAACTGATTTTTCTCTCTTACTTATTTTACGTATCTTGCAAGGTATTGGAGGGGCTGCTATGCGAGTTCTTACAGTTTCCGTCGTACGTGATCTTTACAGTGGTCGAAAAATGGCAGAAGTTATGTCTATTGTTATGATGGTTTTTCTTGTTGCACCAATGGTTGGTCCCGCAACAGGACAGATCATTTTACTTCTTGGACATTGGCAATATATTTTTATTTTCATGGCAATGATTGGTTTAGGACTGATGATTTGGATTCAACTACGCTTGCCTGAAACTCTTTATGCGCAACGCTCTCTTTCCTTTTCTTCAGTTAAACACAACTTATGGATTGTAATAACCAATCGCACAACACTTTGCTATACACTTGCAACTTCCATTATTTTAGGCTGTATCTTTACCGCCGTTAATACATCACAACAAACATATGAAGGGATCTATAATCTAGGACTTTGGTTCCCTATTGCTTTTGCAGTTGGTGCTGCATTTCAAGCTCTATCATCATTCTTTAACTCTCAACTCGTTGGACGCCTTGGAATGCGGCGTATTGCTCATACTATGCTTTTGCTCTTTTGTGCCACTTCATGCATTTGGTTTATTGGGTCCATCTTAGCAGGTGGTGTTATCCCTTTTCCTTTTTATATGACGTTATATTGTATATTAATGTTTACCTGCGGTGGTATTATGGCCAATTTCAATACACTCGCTCTTGAACCTGTAGGAGAAATAGCTGGAACAGCTTCTTCTGTATCCGGCTTTCTTCAAACATCTATCGGTGCAGGACTTAGCTTTTTTATTGCCCAACAATTCGATGAAACAACCATCCCAAACTCAGCAGGATTTTTCTTTCTGAGTCTCACTGCCATACTTCTCGTCTTATGGGCTGAACGTGGTCATCTTTTTAGGCAATATCATAGTAATCCTAACGAATAAATATTATTACGAAAGATTAATAACATCTCTCTTGAACAATAAGAAAATAAACCTGTCAGACAAAATAAAACATCTCCAAATAGAACACTCTTGTGTTAAACATTCACATTGTTTGTTTAAAGGTACAGCTCTCGAAATATCAAATCATTTCACGACAGCACCCATAAATGGTATAATGTAAAAAAACAAACATACCTATTGTTGCAACAACTCTTGTCTGTGAAACGGTTTATTAAAAAATATTTTGATTCTTTTCTTCAATAGTTTTTATGAAGACGGGCTGGTCTCTCATCTCATGACAGGCAAACAAACAGTTTTGATTGGTTTAACCTAAACAAGATCGAAATAAGAGAAAAACTTACGCTTTAGGTCTTTCGTTCAATATAAAAAATAATAAATTATCTTTATAAATTAATATCTTACACAATCATAAAACCATAGGGAACTTTCCCATTTATAAAATACATTTAATTGATAAATTTTCCTGATTTTGGAAATCCTCTTGGAACCAAACGCCCGACGCCCGCACGCATTCCCATCCATTCAATGAGATCATCAGCTTGACGGTTAAAGATTCGTTCAGCTGTATCTTGCCAACTTAAGCCTTCTGATAAATTAAAAGTCTTGGCATCAACAACACCACCTTCTTTATAACGCTGTAAACGAACACCTTTACCGCGATTCATTTCTGGTATTTGTTCAATAGAAAAAATAAGCATTTTACGGTTTTCACCGACTACAGCAACATGATCACCATTTACCGGAACACAAAGCTTTACCTTATCAGGAGCTTTCACATTCATCACTTGCTTTCCTTTTCGTGTATTGGCGATCACTTCTGCAGAAGAAACAATAAAACCATTACCGTGAGATGAAACCAAGAGCAATTTTTCCTCGGCGTGATGCACAAACGCTGTGAGAACATCGTGCTCATCATCCATATCAACTAAGAGACGAATAGGTTCACCATGTCCCCGCCCTCCAGGTAAATTATTTGCACCAATAGCAAAAAACTTCCCCCCCGTACTGATCAGCACAATCTTGTCGGTCGTAAATGCTGGAAAGGCTAACTTTAAACTGTCTCCTTCTTTAAAAGAAAGTGCTTTATAATCGTTCAAGTGTCCCTTCAAAGCACGCATCCACCCCTTTTCAGAAATAACAATAGTAATCGGTTCTTTTTCGATCATTGCTTGTTGAATATCATCAAGATCATGTCTTGGTGCCTCTTCAAACGTCGTACGTCTTTTCCCCAAGAGTGTTTCAGGACCAAAAGTGTTTCGAACTTTTTTGATTTCTTCTGAAATTATTTTCCACTGTTTTATAGGAGAAGCTAATAAATTCTGTAGTTTTTCTTTTTCAGCTTTCAAACTTTCAAATTCTTTACGAATTTCAAATTCCTCAAGTTTACGCAAAGAACGCAAGCGCATATTAAGAATAGCTTCAGCTTGATTTTCTGTTAATTCAAACCGATTAATCAGCTTCTTTTTCGGTTCATCCTCTTCACGAATAATCTGAATGACCTCATCGAGATTTAAATAGGCAATAAGATATCCATGAAGAATTTCCAATCGGCTATCAATTTGATCAAGCCGATAATAAGAGCGACGAATAAGCACTTCTTGACGATGTTCAAGCCATTGCTGCAAACTTTCTCGCAAAGAAAGAACATTGGGTATTTTTCCCAAAGACAAAACATTCAGATTAAGGGGAAATCTTACTTCAAAGTCAGTCAATTTAAAAAGAGACTCCATAAGGAGCTCCGGATCAACCGACCGATTTTTAGGAACAAGCACGATTCTGATATCTTCTGCTGATTCATCTTGAATATCCTCAAGCATTGGCAACCGACGTGCAAGCAACAATTCCGCAGTTTTTTCAATAAGGCGTGACTTTTGAACTTGGTAGGGAATTTCAGTTACAACGATCACGTAAGAACCACGGCTACCAGGTTCCTGATGCCAACGTGAACGCAAGCGAAAGAATCCACGCCCAACACGATAGGATTCCTCAATACTTTTTTTAGGTTCAACTAAAATTCCCCCCGTCGGAAAATCAGGACCAAGAACGAATTGATTTAATTCCTCATCATTTACATCGGGATGCGCAATCAAATGGAGCGCTGCATCACAAAGCTCAGCAACATTATGGGGTGGAATAGATGTTGCCATACCAACAGCAATACCAGAAGAACCATTTGCTAAAAGATTAGGGAAAGCTCCTGGTAAAACAACCGGCTCTTCATCTTCCTCATTATAGGTTAAACGAAAATCAATAGCATTCTCATTAATTCCTTCAAGTAACAATGCAGCCACTTCAGTCATACGTGCTTCCGTATAACGCATGGCAGCAGCATTATCACCATCAATATTACCAAAATTGCCTTGCCCATCAACCAACGGATAACGAACAGCAAAACTTTGAGCCAAGCGCACCAAGGCATCATAAATAGACGCATCCCCATGAGGATGAAATTTTCCCATGACATCACCAACAATCCGCGCACATTTCGCATAAGACTGTCCAGGATTTAGTTTGAGAAGACGCATCGCATGAACAATCCGCCGGTGGACCGGCTTCAATCCATCACGTACATCAGGCAATGCACGGTGTGTAATCGTAGAAAGTGCATAAGCCAAATAACGTTCCTGTAAAGCAGAACGTAATTCTATTGGTTCAATATGTTCTTTATCAAAAGGTAAATTCATTTTATCAGACATAGATTAAAACAACAATTCCCACAATAATAAGAAATTATTTTATAGGATTTATTTAATGAAATCTTCTATGAGTCGACTTTTTTATTAAAAGTCAATTACATAAAAACAAACGCTGCAATTAGAACATGAACAGAAAATTATATCAATTTGAAAAATTTATACATGTCCTTCCCCCCTTGTCCTAAGTAATTTATTGAAAGCTTTGTCAAATTCGACGATAATTTAACTGCCCACAAAGAGTTATTTCATCTTTTTCTGAAATGACAAAAGCACCTTTCAAACATCATCTTTTATTATAAAGATAAATTGTATAACAACCCCATTCAGTTTTTCTACGAAAAACCAAAAAAATGTTCAAAGCTTATGAAATTTAAACTTTTCAGAGTAAGTCCATAGAATGGAAAACCACATTATTCTCATAAAAACGAAGAGACACAATTCTCTGCTACAACGTTGTAAAAACTTCAATAAAAAATAAATAATATATTGACACATAAAGATAATTCATTTTTTTCAACTAAAATGAGGCTCCCGAATATTATAGAATTCTTTCATTTCTAATTTATTCATGATCAAGCAATTGTAATTATTTCCTCACCTATCACAAGGGGAAAAGCCACTATAGAAACAAGGAATAAAAATGCCTCGTAAAGAATCAACACAATAGTGTTTTGCCTATCTAAATTTCACAAACAGTACACGCACACACCGTTGACTCTTGAAAGGCATCAAAACTTCACTCTACGTAGAAAAGATGAAACCAATCCATTATCAACTTTATGAGCTATTTTTGTGAGTAGGAGCCATGCGGATTCCTAAATCACGTAATTGTGTAGGAGAAACATCAGACGGAGCGCTCATTAAAAGATCAAGCGCCTGTTGGTTCATAGGGAATAAAGCAACTTCACGCAAATTTTTAACACCTTGTAACAGCATAATAATGCGGTCAATTCCCGCAGCCATGCCACCATGTGGCGGAGCCCCATAATGGAATGCACGATAAAGACCACCGAAACGATCTTTCACAACTTCCTTAGAAAGTCCTACAAGTTCAAAAACTTTAAGCATCATTTCTGGTAAGTGATTACGAATTCCACCTGATGCAATTTCATAACCATTGCAAACAAGATCATATTGAAAAGCTTTAATAGTAAGAGGATCTTGGCAGGCAAGGGCATTTTCTCCCCCTTGAGGCATGGAAAAAGGATTATGTCCAAAATCAATCTTTTTTTCATCTTCATTCCATTCAAAAAATGGAAAATCAACAATCCACGCCAAAGAGAAACTATCTCTATCAAGAAGATCTAATTCTTCCCCTATCCTTGTGCGTGCTGCTCCGGCAAAAGATGAAAACTTTTTTGGATCGCCAGCTACAAAAAAACAGGCATCCCCACTTTCAAGACCAAGCTGTATACGGATTGCTTCAGTCCTCTGTTCACCAATATTTTTGGCGATAGGCCCTGCTCCTTCAAATTTTCCTTCTTCTTCACGCCAGAAAATATAGCCGAGCCCTGGTTGCCCCTCGCCTTGTGCCCATACATTCATACGATCACAAAAAGCACGACTTCCACCCGTTTTAGCTGGAATAGCCCACACTTGTGCATTCTCATCATTCGCTAAAATTTGAGCAAAGACTTTGAAACCAGAATTATAAAAATGCTGAGAAACATCTTCCATAATGATCGGATTACGCAGATCAGGCTTATCAGAACCATATTTTCGCATTGCTTCATCATAGGAAATGCGAGGAAAGCTTTGTGTCACAGTCTTTCCATCTGCAAATTCTTCAAAAATAGAACGCATAATAGGTTCCATAGTTGCTAAAACATCTTCTTGCTCAACAAAACTCATTTCAACATCTAATTGATAAAATTCACCAGGAAGACGGTCGGCCCTTGGATCTTCATCTCTAAAACATGGAGCAATCTGAAAATAACGATCAAAACCTGACATCATCAACAACTGTTTATATTGCTGTGGCGCTTGCGGTAACGCATAAAATTTTCCCTGATGAACACGACTTGGAACCAAAAAATCACGTGCGCCTTCCGGCGATGAAGCTGTCAAAAGTGGCGTCGTAAATTCCGTAAAACCATTATTTTGCATAGCCCGTCTCATAGCCGCAATAATTTCAGTCCGACGCATGATATTTTTGTGCATAGTCTCCCGACGCAAATCAAGAAAACGATATTTTAATCGAATATCTTCTGGATAATCAGGCTCACCAAAAACCGGTAAAGGAAGCTCATCAGATTTTGAAAGAATTTCTACCTCTTGTGCAAAAATTTCAATCTCACCTGTTGGAAGCGCTGCATTAATAACCTCATCAGCACGTGCACATACCTCCCCATCCACACGAATAACCCATTCAGAACGCACTTTTTCAATCACTTTAAATGCTGATGAAGCAGGATCTGCAACAATTTGTGTGATTCCAAAATGATCACGTAAATCCACAAAAAGAATCCCTCCATGATCACGAACACGATGAACCCACCCCGAAAGACGAACTTGTGTTCCTACATCACATCTACGAAGAGCCGCACAATGATGACTGCGATAACGGTGCATGTTTTTTGCCTTTGATTATAATATTCACATGCGCTACAAACGCTTTTTAATAACCATTTGTCAAGATATGAGAATAAAAACTTAAAAATAAAGTCACCAAAGGACAAATTTAATTTATCGAATTATAATAAAATGATGAATCTTATTACACAAACAACAGATCTTGAAATTGCACTTAACGCTCTACGTACCTCTGATTTTGTAACAGTCGATACTGAGTTTATCCGCGAAACAACTTTTTGGCCTCAACTGTGTTTAATACAGCTTGCATCACCAGATGTTACAGTTTTGATTGATCCCATAGCACCAGATATTGATTTACAACCATTTTTTGACCTTATGGTTGATAAAAAAGTTGTAAAAGTTTTTCATGCTGCGCGCCAAGATATTGAAACAATTTATCACCTTGGAGGTGTTATTCCTTCCCCTCTCTTTGATACACAAATAGCAGGATCCATTTGTGGATTTGGTGATTCTATCTCCTATGATCAAATTGTACAACGCTGTACAGGGCATCATCTTGATAAATCCTCCCGCTTTACAGACTGGAGTTACCGCCCTTTGTCGGAAAAACAACTGCTCTATGCACTTTCCGATGTAACTTACTTAAGAGATGTTTACTTGTTATTGAAAAAAAGGTTAGAGAAAAATCAACGAGCTCACTGGATGGATGATGAAATAACAATCCTTTTAAATCCTAAAACCTATGATATGCCAGAAGATGAAGCATGGAAAAAAGTGAAAGGAAAAATTAAAAAGCCACGTGAACTTGCTGTATTACAAAAGATAGCAGCTTGGCGGGAACGTGAAGCACGAAAATACAATATGCCACGTCGTCATATCATAAAAGATGAATGTCTTATAGAAATAGCAACCCAACAACCAAAAGATGAATCTGCATTAAAACGGTTGCGCAGTCTTAATAAGAACTGGGATAAACTCTCAATTGCTCAATCATTAATCAAAGCTGTCCACGAAGGATTAGAGGTGGATCTTTCTACTTTACCCCCCATTCCTAAACATAATCCACTCAATGATACGACAGCCGCTGTTATCGATCTGCTCAAAGTGTTATTAAAAATTGTTGCAAATGAAAACAGCATTGCCCCTAAAATTATTGCAACATCTAATGATTTAGAAAAAATTGCCAATGGAGGAATAAAGAAAAATATTCCCGCTATGAATGGCTGGCGCTATGAAATATTTGGACAAAAAGCCGAACAACTTCTAAAGGGCCAGATAGGGTTTTACTTTAACGATGGAAAAATAAGCACAAAACAGCTTTAATTTACATTTTCATTTTGAAAAATCCATTACACTACTCATTATCTACATCAATTGGTATGCCTTATAGGCCAACGCAAACAGGATAAATAAAGCCTACTTCTGACAAAGTTAAAAAATTAAATAGTAAACTCTTATTAAAATGATAGCTAAATCTTTATCAGGTCAATCAAATAGCAATCCCATTAAAAATAATCTAAAAAAACAAACAGCTCCTTATTTAAAAGTTTTGAAAAGAAAAAGTTCTGATAATAAAAGCGCATTCATTACAAAAATAGCAGCCTAGAAATAGGAACAAACAAAGATATAATGCCTCACGTCACCATATCGTATTAAAAAACTACCAAGATTGCAATCTAACAATCAAAAACGAGCCAGCATAACAACTAAAATACCTAACAAAAGCAATATATTGATTTTTAACGATAATCTAGCGTTATTTATATTGAATTAGACCTCCGAATATCGTAAGATCCTCTCATTCCATCTCAATAAGACTCATAAAGTTTCACATAAGAAATTATATGATAAAGCGCTGTTTTTTATAAATTAAACACCTTTCAAAGGATTCAAAAATCATGGTTAATAAATAGTTGTGATTTATTTCTATTTTTTATAGTGAAAGGATTTTATAATGACTGAAATGATATTCTTTTGACAGACCGTGAAAGTGCAAAACTGTTTCATATGAGTATTTCAACATTCCAGCGTCATGTAACCAATAGATCTCTCCCAAAATCTTTAAAACTTGTTTTTTATCGCGTTGGTTACAATCGAATCTTATCAAGATAATCGAGCAAGCTAAACAGAAACGTTATAACGACGCAGCATAAAAAGAAAACCCTTTCACGTAAAAATGGACAAAACTTTTCATTTTCACATGAAGCTTATGAAGTGAAAAATCCATCCTGTGATGCAAGTAACAGAATAAAAAATTATGTTTTCTTTTATGAATGCTCAGGCATTACAAATGCTTTGCGTGGTGTCTAACATGGGCGTTATGGAACAAGTCCTATTATCCAGCTCATGATGATAGGCTACCTAGTTTATCCCTCGTCAATGGCCCTATTATTAAGACATAAAACACGAATAAATTAGGAAAAAAATCAAAAAATTTCAAAAGCGAGAGGTTGTTTTATTATTTTTGATAACTTCTGTAATCGTCCAAGAGGACGTTCTCCTAATAACCCAGCGTAATTCTTTGGGATCTGCAGGATAATATGATCTGCTTTTTTATGCCACAATAAATGAGGTAAAATTCCTGCAACAGAAGCACTAAAAAGATGAGCAATACGCATAGTTTCGCCAAGAATACGTGCTTTTTCAATTATATTTTGAGTTGCTAATTGAAAAATGGGAAGAGATTCTTTATCAACCAATAAACTCGTATTGCGAAAAAAAACAGCAAGTGCCGCATAAAGGCGCCCTTCATGAGAAATTCCTGGATAAGATCCTAAAGCTATTTGATTTGCTGCTTCATTGCCTCGATAATCTGGATGTATACGCCAACCAATATCCGCAAGAAGACAAGCGGCTTGACGATAACGGCATTCATTTTCGGTTTCTGAAATTCCAAAAACTTCAAAAGCATTCGTCGTAAAATCAATGAGTTCTTCTGCTTGTTTTGGTGAACGTGCCCGTAAAATAGCCATTTCTGTGCATGCTGCAATGAGAGGGTCTGAAAGTCGAATCGCCTGCGGCAATCGTGAATAAAGAAAACCTTCACGAACGCCAGCACCAGAAAAGATTATCTTTTCAAACTCCATACACTGAATGAGTTCAATAAGAACTATTGCCCCATAAGATAAAAGTTTTCGACGATTCTGAGAAACCGCTGCAATCCCTCTCATATTATCAATATTGCCACGTGCTACAAGACGTAAAAAGTTCTCCATTTCAACGGCATCAACTTCATAGCCATGCATAACAGGGAGCCGATAGTGTTTCATTGCCATATGGAGTTTTGCCAAATTACGCCATGTCCCCCCTACTGCATAAAAATAACGTGCTATACCTTTACGAGCACGAACAACAGACGATTTATAAAATTGCTCATGTACAATTTTTGTAGCTACAGCACTATCATTATTTGACATATACTGTAGCCTTAAACCACCCAATGGGAGCGTTATCCCTTCACCAACATCAGAATGATCAATATCAATCAGCTCAAGACTTCCACCACCAAGATCCCCAGAAATACCTTTTGGTTGATAAAAAGTAGACACAACTCCATATGCTGAATACATAGCTTCTTCACTTCCTGAAAGAAGATATATTTTATTTTGCAAAATATCTTCAGCATGCTGAATAAATGCTACGCCATTCTGTGCATCTCGTGCTGCTGCTGTTGCTAAAGTATAGACCTCATCTGCCCCAATCTGTCGACAAAGCGTACGAAACCGTTTCAGTGTTTGCAACGCCATTTTCATCGATTTTTCTTCTAAAAATCCTGTTTTCGCCACACCATGACCGAGACCACAAAGAATCTTTTCATTAAACAAAACTGTTGGTGATCGAACAAGCCCCTCATAAATAACCAACCGAACAGAATTTGAGCCAATGTCAATAACAGCAACAGGCTTACACCCTTTTAACCGACCTTGAGCATCTCTATATGTCATTGGATTTCAGTCTTTATGTATTTCGGCTTGTTGCCGATGCAACGCAACCAAGCGCGAAACAGAAGACTCAAAAGACTCATTTTCCCCCGCAAAACTTGTATTGGCCATAAAATACTCCTGCGCATTAAATAGACTTTCACCTATCTGCGGTGTAATACGTTTTGATGTTCCATCCTTAAGTATATCAAAGCTTTGTTGATTATCAATGATATTAGCTAACATAATCTGTAAAAGAATTTTGTGACGCACTATTTTATTAAAAACCGGAACTAATATTTCAATACGATAGTCCAAATTACGAGGCATCATATCAGCAGAGCCTAAGTAAACGAGTGCATTTTCATTAGGCAAATCTTGACCATTCCCAAAACAAAAAATGCGACTATGTTCAAGAAAACGCCCAACAATTGATTTTACACGAATATTATCCGAAATTCCTAGAATACCAGGCCGTAAACAACATATCCCCCGCACAACCAAATCAATTTGCACCCCTGCTTGACTGGCACGATATAAAGCATCAATAATTTCAGGATCAACCAATGCATTAACTTTCATCCAAATAGCAGCAAACCTTCCCTGTTGTGCATGAACAATTTCTCCCTCAATATGCTCTAAGATACGACCACGCAATGTTAAGGGTGAAAAAGCAATCTTCATTGTTTCATTTGGACGCTCATATTGCGCAATATAATTGAATAATAACGCAACATCATGAGCGATATCATCATCCGTGGAAAAAAAAGAAAGATCGGTATAAGTTTTAGCATTAATGGGATGATAATTTCCTGTTCCAAGATGAACATAAGAGCGAAGACGTTTTCCCTCACGTCTTACAACCAATGACATCTTAGCATGCGTTTTTAATGCAATAAAACCAAAAATAACTTGAACCCCAGCACATTCAAGATCCCGGGCCCAACGAATATTTGCTTCCTCATCAAAACGTGCTTTAAGTTCTACCAAAGCAGTTACAGACTTTCCCTGTTCAGCTGCTTCAATCAAAGCGCCAACAATTGGACTATCATTTGATGTACGATAAAGTGTTTGTTTTATTTCTACAACATCAGGATCGCAAGCAGCTTGACGTAAAAATTGGACAACAACATCAAATGTCTCATAAGGGTGATGAATCACAATATCATTTTCACGAATAGCCGCAAAACAATCCCCTTTATGTTTACGAATACATTCTGGAACAAGAGAAATATAAGGAATAAATTTAAGATCATCGCGGGGAATAGAAACAATTTCTGATACCGTATTAAGCGCTAAAAATCCGTCAAGGACATTAATACAATTATCAGGAACAGCGAGACTATTCGCTATAAATTGGCGTAAACTCTCTGGCATTTTTGCGTCAAACTCAACTCGAATAACCTGCCCACGGCGCCGCCTTTTGAGAGCAGTTTCAAAAAAATGAACAAGATCCTCAGCTTCTTCTTTTACTTCAATATCGCTATCTCGGATTATTCTAAATGTACCAATTCCTTTAACCTCATAGTTAGGAAATACATGTTTAATAAAAAGGCAAATAACATTTTCAGATGCGATAAAACGAAAATGATTACCTTCTTGAGGAAGAAGAACGAAACGCCTTAAAAGCATTGAAATAGACAACAACACTGTGTGTGAATTCTGATCAGTTTCTCCAGACAATTGAAGCCCAATAGAAAGCCCTAAATTAGGAATAAATGGAAAAGGATGAGTAGAATCAACAGGTAAAGGTTTTAAAACAGGAAAAATTGTCTCAAGAAAATATTTTTCAAGCCATGATTTTTCAATTTCTGAAAGATCATCAGAACAAATAATCTCAATATCATTCTTTTTTAATTCATCACGTAAAACATTCAATTCTCGTAGTTGGTGAGCCTGCAGCTTTGAAATCTCAGCTAATACAATATCAAGTTGTTCCTGTGGAGTGTGCCCATCTGCACTGCACGCTGTAACGCGAGCACGAATTTGAGCTGCTAGTCCTGCAACACGAACCATAAAAAACTCATCAAGATTTGCAGCTGAAATAGAAAGAAATTGTAGACGTTCTAATAAAGGATGTTTCGAATTAGCCGCTTCCATCAAAACACGATTATTAAATTGTAGCCATGAAAACTCTCGATTAATAAACCGTACCGGATTTTTCATTGTTATATTCGATATAGAAATTTTATCTACCACCCTCTGTTCCATATATCCTAATAATTTTCTTTTATATTTTCTAAAATCCTTGACGAAATATCTCACATGACATTTGATATTATGTTATCATCATAATAATATATCAATGCCTAACTTCCCTCATCATTTTTCTATTTAATATTTAAAAATACTTGGAATTATTGCTATGCGCAAAGCACTAAAAGTAAGACAACTATTCTAATATAGCATAAAAGAGTAAAAATTTGTCTTAAAAAGCAGCTTGCATTATTATACGCTTTATTACAAACTCACGCCTATAAAATAGAAGAGCCCAATCATAGCTGATGAGAAAATTTATTCTGGAGTTTGTATGCCATGGCTGATCACAATATTCCTCATTTCCAAAATGACCTTGGATATAAAACAATCGAAATTGGTGTGAAAGAATTTATGTGTGTAGGCGCTACACACCCATTCGATCATCCTCATATCTTTATCGATATGGGAGCAGCAGATGAGAAAATTTGCCCTTACTGCTCAACCCTTTATCGTTATGTTCCCTCGCTATCATACGATCAAACAAACCCAACAGGATGCTTATATCATCCAGAAAAGCTATTATAATTGCGTTTTTTGGCTTTCTTAATAACCCCTCTTTTAATTCTGCTTGTTTAATATGAAATCATTTGTGGAACAATCACCCATCATCGTTGGAGGAGGAATTGCTGGTTTAAGCACTGCTTTAGCACTCGCTCATAAAGGAATTGCAAGCACCATTATCGAAAAGTGTAAGCAACTTGAAACGATAGGCGCTGGTATTCAACTGACACCAAATGCAACATCTATTCTTGCTCGCTGGAAACTTCTTAACAAACTCACTGAAGTCGCGACAATCCCATATTTTTTTGAGTTAAAAGATGGATTATCTTTAAAAATACATCTACGGGCTCATCTTATTAATCTAACAGAAAAATATTGGAAAGCCCCTTATATGACGATTCACCGCGCGGCTTTACAAAAAATTTTATATAATGCAGTGATTGAAAATCCTTTGATCAAATACAAAGCAGGCGAAACGATTGTATCTTCTACCCAATCGGCAACCAACATTAAAATCACGACAATAAAAATAGATACGGCAACAGAACAGCTTTATTCAACGCCCCTCCTGATCGGATGTGATGGCGTTTGGTCAACATTACGGCAACAATCTCCTTTTCATGAAAAAGCAAATTTTAGTGGCTTTATTGCTTGGCGTGCAACAACAACATCTGATAATCTTCCTCAAAACTTTCGTTCTTCATTGCAAAATATGAAGACAATTACGGCTTGGATGGGACCCAAAAATCATCTTGTTGTCTACCCCATTCAATCGTCAGAAAAAATTTTTAATTTTGTCGCCATTACGCATGGAGAAAATTCAAAAGAAGGATGGGCCCATAAAGGAGATAAAGAAAAACTCAAATCTCTTTTTAAAGATTGGAATTCAAAAATCTTACAAATCTTCGATCATATTGATGAATGGAGTTATTGGCCACTTTTTCAAATGAAACAAAATCGTTTTATCGGTTTAGAGAGACAAGTATTTGTTGGCGATTGCGCACATGCTGCCTTACCTTTTGCAGCACAAGGCGCCGCTATGGCAATCGAAGATGCCGCCACATTAGCAAAAGCACTTTCATTGAAAGATTTTTCATTAACGAAAGCACTTTCGCTTTACGAAACAACACGCACCCCGCGTATTGCAGCAGTAAAAAAACGCGGAGATTTCAATAGATTAGCCTATCACGCAACCGGTCCCATAGCAATTGCACGCAATCTCATGATGAAAATTCGTACACCAGAGAGCATTATGTCAGATCTCAATTGGCTTTACATGTATGATGCGATGAATTCTATAAAAAATAATGATAAAAACTTATAAAATTCTTCCGGCACTTTGAATATTACGAAAGAACGAGATTTTTTTAATTTTATGACACTAAAAAATATCATAATTTACTCTAATAAAAGCAATACTTTTCGAAACCTACAATCTAATTTTAAAAGCTTAATTTTTAGCTCTCCTAAAAGCAAAAACACCACTCAAAATCAGCTCCCATCTTTAATCTTTCTTTAACTCAATTCTACATCAACAACACCCTGAATTAATTTCATAGCATTTGCGACATGTGAATTTACCTTATATCGCTTAGGAAGCGCAATTTCGACTTCTCGCAATCCATCCTCTTGAATTAAAATAAGCCCAACCTCTCCATTCCCCCCAAGATTTAAATTTTGTTCAATTTGTGGAAGCATATCAACTGTTTTTATAAAGAGACGCATCATTTTATGCTGTTGTAATGATTCATTTTCCAAAGACTGAATTGTTTCAATTCGCAAACTAACTCCTTCAGAACGATTTTCTGCGCTCACCGTAATAATAAAAGATTTTCCGGGTTCTAGCATCTCTTCATAATCCGAGAGTGCCTCAGAAAAGAGAACTGCTTCATATTGTCCACTTGTATCAGAAAAATGAATAATTCCCATTTTTTTACCAGATTTTGTTTTGCGCACGTTTTTTGCCACAACAGTTCCAGCAAGCCGTGCAGCCGTTGCTCCCCCTTTAACGGCATTAGCAAAATTACCCCAAGTCTGAATGCGTTTTTTGTTTAGAATAGCTTGATACTCCTCCAAAGGATGCGCAGAAAAGTAAAAACCTATAGCTTGAAATTCTCGATAAAGTTTCTCAGCCGGTAACCAAGGGGTTGTTTGCGATAAAATCAATGGTTCTTTTAATCCGCCTGCCATTCCAAATATATCAACCTGCCCGCTAGAATTGTCATCGAGAATACGAAGTGCACGCGCATGAAGGGTTCCAAGATTGGCTAATAAAACCTCACGTGCAATGTTAAAACAATCAAAAGCACCAGCACAAACTAAACTTTCCATCGCACGCTTATTAACAATACGAGGATCAACACGCGCACAAAAATCTTCCAAATCCTTAAAAACCTTATTCCCACGACAAGAAACAATATGATCTACAACAGTTTCTCCCACACCTTTAATGGCAGCAAGAGAATAATAAATACAGTTATCACCAACCTCAAAAACACGATGAGATGTTTGTATAGAAGGTGCAATAACTTCAATACCCAACCTTAATGCTTCACGCCGAAAATCATTGAGCTTATCTGTATTCGTCATATCATATGTCATTGAAGCAGCTAAAAACTCAACGGGATAGTTTGCTTTCATATAAGCTGTTTGGTAAGAAACAATTGCATAAGCAGCAGCGTGCGATTTATTAAAACCATAATCGGCAAATTTTGCTAAAAGATCAAAGATAATATCAGCTTGATCTTTATCCACACCACCTGCAACGGCTCCATTAACAAAACGCGTACGCTGTTTTTGCATTTCAGCATGAATTTTTTTCCCCATAGCACGACGTAATAAATCGGCTTCCCCAAGCGAATAGCCAGCAAGCACCTGAGCAATCTGCATCACCTGTTCTTGATAAACAATAACACCTTGTGTTTCTTTGATCAGATGATCTATTTTAGGATGAATAGAAGCAATTTCCTCTTCCCCATGTTTGCGTGCATTATAGGTTGGAATATTCTCCATTGGACCTGGACGATAAAGTGCAACCAGCGCAATAATATCTTCAATACGGTCTGGCTTCATTCCAATCAACGCCTTGCGCATACCAGAACTTTCCACCTGAAACACGCCAACCGTTTCACCACGTGCCATCATAGCGTAGGTTGCTTCATCATTCAGAGGAATATTTGATAAATCTATTTTAATCCCCTTTCTGGCAACAAAATCGACTGCCATTTTCAAAACAGTAAGCGTTTTTAATCCAAGAAAATCAAATTTTACCAGCCCCGCTTGTTCAACATATTTCATGTTAAATTGTGTAACAGGCATATCAGAACGAGGATCACGATACATCGGGACAAGCTCCCAAAGTGGACGATCTCCGATAACAATCCCAGCAGCATGAGTTGAAGCATGACGATAAAGTCCCTCCAACTGAAGCGCTATATCTAATGCGCGTCCAACAACGGGATCTTTTTTCTTTTCTTCTTCAAATTTAGGTTCATCCTTAATAGCATCTGCTAATTCTACCTGACTTCCTGGGGTGGCAGGAATTAATTTTGTAAGATAATCCACCTGACGATAAGGAACTTCTAAAACACGCCCCACATCACGCAAAACTGCACGTGCCTGTAACTTACCAAAAGTAATAATTTGAGCAACTTGATCACGTCCATATTTTTTTTGAACATATTGAATAACTTCTTCGCGCCGCTCTTGACAAAAGTCGATATCAAAATCTGGCATCGAAACACGATCTGGATTCAGAAAACGTTCAAAGAGAAGAGAAAACCGCAAGGGATCCACATCAGTAATCGTCAATGCATAAGCAACAAGTGAACCAGCACCAGAACCCCGGCCTGGTCCAACGGGAATGTCATGAACCTTTGCCCATTTTATGAAATCTGAAACGATAAGAAAATATCCAGAAAATTGCATACGCGTAATAACTGAAATTTCATAATCAAGCCGCTGTTCATAATCTGCAATCGTATACCCTTCAGCCAACCCTATTGTTTCAAGCCGAATCTTCAAACCATCTTTAGCCTGATTTAATAACTCACTATCTTCTATTTCTAAAGTAGTTTCTGAATTAACAGATTGTTCTATAAAACGAGGCAATATCGGTTTTCGAAGAGGCGAGGCAATATGACAACGCAATGCAATTTCAACACTATTTTCCAAAGCTTCTGGAAGATCAGAAAACAGTGTAACCATTTCATCTTGTGACTTCAAATAATGATCTGGTGTCACACGTTTGCGATCTGGATTAGAGACAATTTGTCCTTCTGAAACAGCCATCAGCGCATCATGCGCTTCATATCCTTCTCTTTTCAGAAAAAAGGCTTCATTCGTTGCTACAAGAGGAATTTCATGCGCATAAGCCAATTCAATAAGATCAGCTTCTACTCTCCGGTCATAAGAGCCATGCCGTTGTAACTCCACATAAAGACGATCAGCAAAAGATTTTTTCAAATAAATTAAGCGCTCAACAGCATGTTCTTTTTTCTCTTCTGCCAAAGAAAGATTAATAGGTCCTCCCTTTCCACCCGTTAAAGCGATTATGCCTTCACTGTGTTCTGACAACCAATCAGCTTTAATATGAGGAGGATCAGTATCACACTTATCAAGATAAGCACGGCTCACAAGACGAACCAAATGAGCATAACCGGTTTCGCTAGCAGCCAAAAGAACAATAGAGCAAAAATCTGAAGGATTACGCCATTTAGCCAAACGTGAATGATCATTTTCATCACAAAAATCAACAGTAAGCTGACAACCAATAATAGGTTGGACCCCATGAGAAAGACAATGCTGTGAAAATTCCAAAGCACCAAATAAATTATTGGTATCGGTAATAGCAACCGCTGGTGCATGATCTGAAATCGTCTGTTGAATAATTTGGGGGATTTTTAAAGCCCCTTCGAGCAAGGAATAAGCTGAATGCACTCTCAAATGAATAAAGCGAGGAAGAGAATTTTTGTTCTCTTGCATTTGCATTTTATTTTTTACCACTCTCACAATTTCCCACTACAAAATAAATGCTAAACAGCACCCCTTATAAAAGAAAAAACTTCTGTTTATCATCAAACTTTAAAGCTATAAATTCATCATCCTACATAGGAGCAATATCCCAATTTTATTAATATTTATAAGAGAGTTCTATCAAGAAAATGCTTCTATTCACAGCAAATAAACACCTAAAATAAAAAGAAAAACAATATACCTCATCTAAGCACTTTAATTTTTGACCATTTAATTGTATTTTTCTTTAAATATTAATTTCTCTTCCTAAAGTTCAATGTGTAAATAAAGCAACCTCCTCTTTATGACTTTATCCCCAAAAAGCTCTTCTAAAGGTCTAGAAAAAACAAAAAGGGCAGGTTAAATTTGCTCATGCCTCCAAGTCTTCTTACCCCACTTTTTAATTCTATCCGAACTCTTTCTGGTATTACACCTAAAGTCTATGGTTTATTGACCAAACTCTTAGATGTTAATCCCACACAACGCGAAGCAACCCTTATTGACCTTCTTCAATTAATGCCCCATTCCGTTATAGACCGCAGAATGCGTCCCAACATTGCTTCTGCAAAAGAAGGAGATACTGTTACGCTCGAAATTATCATCGATCAACATCAACCACCACCCCGTGGTCACAACCGAATTCCCTATCGTGTTATTGCCCATGATCACACAGGAAAAATAAATTTAGTCTTTTTTCATGCTCAACCTCTTTGGCTAAAAAAACAACTCCCCGAAGGAAAAAAAGTCATTATATCAGGAAAAGTTGAATGGTTTAATGGACAGCTTTCAATGGCGCATCCAGACTATATTGCCCCAAGCGAACAATCAAATCAGATACCTCTGATCGAACCTGTCTATCCCTCTACTGCCGGACTAACTGTAAAGACACTAAGACGCGCCATACAAAACGCTCTTGATTTTATTCCTCTTCTACCAGAATGGATAGATGAAAATGTAAAAAAGCAGCAAAATTTTCCTTCTTTTTCCGTTGCTTTACGCCGTATCCATGCACCCATTAACCCCAATGATCTATCCTTAGAAAGTACAGCACGCAAACGTCTTGCCTATGATGAATTGCTCGCTTGTCAATTGGCACTAGGACTCGTGCGTTTGAAAACTAAATCTCTTGTTGGCACTTCTCGACCATCAACAGGAATTTATACTAAAAAATTACTCAATATCCTCCCCTTTCAACTCACAACCGGACAAAAAAAAGCAGTAGAAGATATCGCAAATGATCTTGCTTCACCAGAACCGATGCTAAGACTACTTCAAGGTGATGTAGGCACAGGAAAAACTGTTGTTGCATTGATGGCAATGGCACAAATTGCTGAAAATTCAGGACAATCAGCTTTAATGGCACCAACTGAAGTGCTTGCTAGGCAACATTTTGCCACCATCGCTCCTCTTGCCGAAAAGGTCGGATTACAAACAACGCTTTTAACAGGACGAGAAAAAGGGAAATTGCGGACAAATATCGTGAATGATATTCTGTCAGGTCAAGTTTCTATTGTCATCGGAACCCATGCTCTCATACAAAACAGTGTTACTTATAATAATCTCGCTTTAACCATTATCGATGAACAACACCGTTTTGGTGTCCATCAACGTATCGCTCTTACAGAAAAAGGCAATAAAGCTGATATGCTGGTTATGACCGCCACGCCCATTCCGCGCACACTTGTCTTAACAGCTTTTGGTGATATGGATGTCTCTAAAATTACCGAAAAACCAATGGGACGACAACCCATTACAACAGCAACGCTTTCTTTGAAACGTCTTCATGAGCTTATAGCGAGAATCGCAATTGCATTAGAAAAAGGAGAAAAGCTCTATTGGATTTGTCCTTTAGTAGAGGAATCGACAGCTCTTGATCTCACTTCAATTGAAAACCGCTTTGCATTTCTCCATGAGCGCTTTGGAGCACACGTTGGTATGATCCATGGAAAAATGTCTACAGCAGAAAAAGAAGCCGCTATGGCATCTTTTAAATGTGGAAATACACGTATTTTAGTTGCAACCACAGTCATTGAAGTGGGAGTAGATATTCCAGATGCTTCGATCATTATCATCGAACACGCGGAACATTTTGGCCTTTCACAATTGCACCAATTACGTGGACGTGTAGGACGAGGCGATAAAAAGTCTTCCTGCATTTTGCTCTATAAAGATCCACTGACTAAAACAGCAGCAACACGCCTTAATATTATCCGCAATACAGAAGATGGTTTTGAAATCGCTGAAGAAGATTGGCGCCTACGAGGCGAAGGAGAGCTTTTAGGTACAAAACAATCTGGAGTCCCTGAATTTCATATAGCAAACCTTGCAGTTCATAGCGATCTTTTGTCAATGGCAAGAAAAGATGCTCGTTTATTTTTACAACGCGATCCTCATCTTTCTTCTGAGCAAGGACAAGCTTTACGGTTGCTCCTTTATCTTTTCGGACACAACGATGCTGCACGCCTCTTACGAGCAGGATAACAAAGACCCTCTAATAAAAAACTTAAATATCTCTCTGTTCAAATATGGTTTTTTCTTAGAATTACCCATAAATGATCTACGCAGTCTCTTACCATCTTTATGCTTCATGAACGAATAACAAATCAACTGCATTAAAACAGTAGAAGCAATATTGCGTCTTTTTTACCATTATGTTCACATAGCTGATCCATTTTTTGATAGGTAAGAAGATATTTTTCGTTTTATCGTAAAGGATTGAGAAAGAAAAAAACTGTCTACAGCATTCTCGTTCAACAGAGAAAATGAAAAAATAAGTTTCATTATAAATCAATTTCTTACACTTGATTATTCTCCAAAAGATTCAGAAATATACTTTTATTCAACCGTGACTGATTTTGCTAAATTACGGGGTTGATCAACATCTGTTCCTAATAAAACAGCCGTATGATAAGCGATTAACTGAACAGGGAGTGCATAAATAATAGGAGAAATAAATTCTGGAACATCTGGCAAAGTGATCGTTGATAAAGTCTTAAGACAAGCCACCTCTGCTCCTTTTTTATCGGTTATTAAAATAATACGACCATTACGCGCTACCACTTCTTGCATATTAGAAAAAGTTTTTTCAAACCACCGATCATAAGGTGCAACAACAATAACGGGTATTGTCTCATCCACCAGAGCAATTGGTCCATGCTTTAATTCACCTGCCGCATAACCTTCAGCATGAATATAAGAAAGCTCTTTCAGTTTAAGAGCTCCCTCCAAAGCAATCGGATAAGAAGTTCCACGTCCCAGATAAAGAACACTTTTTGCATTCACCAAATCACGACAAATACATTCAATTTTTCTCTCTAATTTTAAGACCTCATTTAAAATACGTGGAACTTCTGCCAACTGTTGAACCAATTGCTTTTCTATTTGAGCCGAGAGATAGCCACGTTGTTTAGCCGCACTAAGAGCGAGTGAAGCAAGCGTTGCCAATTGACAGGTAAAAGCTTTTGTTGAAGCAACACCTATTTCCGGTCCAGCAAGTGTTGGGAGAATAAAATCAGCCTCCCTTGCCATTGTTGATTGCTCTACATTCACAATTGTTGCTGTTTTTACACCCCGCTCACGACAATAACGCAAAGAAGCCAATGTATCAGCTGTCTCACCAGATTGAGAAACAAACAGCGATAACACATCAGACGTTATAGGAGGTTCACGATAACGAAACTCCGAAGCAACATCATTATCAACACTTAAAGCGGCAAATTTCTCAAACCAATAGCGCGCAACTAAGGTTGAATAATATGCCGTTCCACAACTCGCAAAAAGAAGCCGATGAATATTTTTCCAATCAATCAAATTCTTAAGCGGTCGAACGACATAATTTCCAAGATCAAGATAATGTGCCAAATTATGAGAAATCACTTCAGGTTGTTCAAACATTTCCTTGTGCATAAAATGACGATGATTACCCTTAGAAATCAATAAAGCCCCTTCAAGTAATGTCGTCACAGGACGTTTGACCGGTTGGTTATTAGCATCATAAATTGTAACACCTTCCCGTGTGAGAACAGCCCAATCCCCATCTTCCATATAGCTAATATAATCAACGAATGGTGCCAAAGCTATGGCATCTGACCCCACAAAAAATTCATCTTTTCCATAACCAATTGCCAGAGGTGGACCAGAACAAGCCGCAATCATAAGGTTATCTTCACCTTCGAAAATAAGAGCAATAGCAAAAGCCCCCTGCAGCCTTTTCCAACTGGTACGTATGGCTTCTTGCGGAGAAAGACCATCTTTTAATGCACGCGTTATTAAATGTGCAATAACTTCCGTATCCGTCTCTGTTTCAAAGATACAACCATCCTCTATGAGTTCCTTTTGCAGTTCTACAAAATTTTCAATAATACCATTATGAACAATCGCAAGCTTTTCAGTCACATGGGGATGCGCATTGCGTTCAACAGCAATTCCATGCGTAGCCCAACGGGTATGACCAATCCCTAAACTTCCCTCCAGAGGTGTTTTTTTTAATTTTTCTTCTAAATGAACAAGCTTCCCCTCAGCACGTACACGATAAAGATGCCCATTATGGACCGTTGCCACCCCAGATGAATCATACCCTCTATATTCAAGACGTTTTAACCCCTCAACCAAAGAGGACGTAACACACCTCTTTCCAAGAACTCCAATAATTCCACACATTAAAAAGCTCCAACCCACATCTTAAGATTCAAATTTTACAAAACAATCCAACAGCCTTTATTTAAAACTATAAATAATAAAAATAATTCAAACATGGAATACGGCAATCTTTAAGAATAAATCTTCCATCCATCGTTAGATTAACACGAAACAAAAGAATAAGCTGAAAATAATCATTTTTTCTGTTTGTTTTCTAACAAACGCTCTCGAAATTTTGTCGCATAGCCCTCTTTTATAACCTGTCGTGCACGCCCAAAAGCCATACTGTTCATAGGAATATTTTCAGTAATAACACTTCCTGAAGCAACATAAGAGCCATCCCCTATTACCAATGGGGAAACAAGTGCCGTATTAGACCCAACAAAAGCATGATCACCAATCATGGTTTTATATTTGTTAAATCCATCATAATTGCAAGTAATCGTACCGGCTCCAATATTGGTATGTGCACCAATTTCAGCATCACCAATATAACTTAAATGATTGATTTTAGAAGATTCTCCTACCTTAGCTTGTTTGACTTCACAAAAATTTCCAATCTTTACGGACTTAGCCAACTCTGTTCCAGGACGCAAACGTGCATAGGGACCAATCTGTGCATCTCTACCAACCACAGCACCTTCGAGATAACTAAATGCATGAATAACCGCACCAGATTGTACTTTTACGTTTAACCCAAAATAAACATTTGGTTCTATCACCACCCCTGGTGCAATTTCTGTATCATAAGAAAAATAGAGTGTTTCTGGCTTTAAGAGTGTAACACCCGATAACATTAAATCGCGCGCTTTACGTTTTTGCCACAAAGAATCAGCCTCAGAAAGCTCAAAACCGTTGTTAATTCCTACAATATCTTCAAAAGGAACTTCAACAACACGCACATCTAATCCTTCGCGTGTTGCAAGAGAAGCAATATCTGTTAAGTAATATTCTTTTTTCACATTATTATTACCAACTTTCTCTAAAAGAGAAAGTGCATGTTTTCCACGCATAGCGAGTATTCCACCGTTACAAAAAGAAATCTTTTTTTCTTCATCGCTAGCGTCTTTTTCTTCTACAATTGCAATCAATTGACCATTTT
The DNA here is from genome assembly GCF_042197445.1 of Bartonella sp. AA1HLJMS. NCBI lineage: Bacteria > Pseudomonadati > Pseudomonadota > Alphaproteobacteria > Hyphomicrobiales > Bartonellaceae > Bartonella > Bartonella sp. AA1HLJMS. The sequence continues at coordinate 42,979 of NZ_JBHIRW010000010.1, forward strand.
TCTCGAGAAGACGTCCATAACCTGTTGGATGTTTGGTATGAAAACCTGCAAAAACAACATCTGCTCCATCAGCAAGCTGTGCACGCATTTGGTGCAATGAATCTTGCTGAATGAGAGGAGTATCCCCAAAAACAATGAGCACATCATCCACCTCCTTTTGCAAAGCTAAACGAGCAGACAAAACAGCATGGGCAGTTCCTAAACGCTCTTTTTGTTCAAAAATCATTACATCTTTTACAAATGACTGAACAACGTGCATAACCTCCTTAGCACCATATCCCACAACAACCGCTAATTGTGAAGAGCCTGCCAATTCTATTTGTTTTAGAACATGGCATATAAGAGGCAATCCAGCAATTTTATGAAGTACCTTAGGCAGAGACGATTTCATGCGCGTCCCCTCACCTGCGGCAAGAACAATAGAAAGACAACTTCTAACCATAAAAACACATAAGACTAACGAGAAAATCCAAAAAAATTCATAATACTGTGCCAACGAATATCTTCAATATAACTCAACGAAGGATAATGTTCTAAAAGCCAAAATGAAAGATCCTGCATAGAACCTGTTAAAAACAAAATCCCTGTAAGAATAAGAAAAACACCAATGATTTTTTCAACTTTTCCTAAATGAATACGAAAAGCTCCTAAAAATCGCATAAAACTGCTCGAAAATAAAGCTGCTAACATAAAAGGAATAGCAAGACCTAATGCATAAACCGCTAAGAGAACAGCTCCCTCTCCCACAGTTTCTTTTGTTCCAGCAAGCGTTATAATAGGACCTAAAATAGGGCCAATACACGGTGTCCAACCAAAGGCAAAAGCTAAACCGATAATATACGCGCCTAAAGGACCAGCAGGTGTTTTTTTGGTCTGAAAACGCGCCTCACGAAATAAAAAAGCGATCTTGAAAATCCCCAAAAAATTTAAACCAAAAATAATAATGACAATTCCAGCAGCAAGGGCAAACCAATCACGATAATAACCGATGAATTTCCCAATTGTACTAGCACTGGCACCTAAAGCAACAAAAACAGTCGTAAACCCAAGAACAAAAGCAATAACAGAAGATAATAAAGCCCACCGGATAAAAACTTTCTCATCAGGCTTTTCTGAACGAAAATCATCAATACCAACCCCTGCCATATAGCACAAATAAGGAGGAACTAACGGCAAAACGCATGGTGACAAAAAAGAGAGTGCCCCAGCAAAAAACACACCAACTGTTGAAATTTCAATCAAAATTCATACCCCGTCTTTCATCATAGTTTACCCCCATGAACAATGATCAATCCACATCTTCATCAATTTGTTGCATATTTTCTTCATTCGCTATCACACTTATATCTTCATCATGACCAGAAACGACTGAAAAAACTTTTTGATAGATTTTATCTTTATTTTTAGCAATTGCAATATACTCTCCCTCTGCTAACACGAGTGAAACATACGCACCAACTGTTTCATAAACGATATCACCAGAATCATTGGCAAGAGACCAACTTGTATCTGCAAGCGCTTCTCCTCCTTCTTGTCGCACCAACTTTAAGACAATCTGAGCGGCCTGATGTTCAAGAGTAACTTCTGTTATTTTACCCGCATCCACTTGAATATCGGAACGAGCCGTCGCATTAATAGAACCATAATGGGAAGCAACATGGTAGCGGCCAGCTTTTAAACGCACAACTGAGTGGGGTTTAACATTTGATATAATCACTCCCGTATCATCATTTTCTTTTTCATCCTCATAAATGGTAAAACGGAGTTCCTTTTCATTCATTACGCCATTGAGCAGTGTTGCATTTAAAATGACACCACCAGCCTCAAGATTAAAGTTTTTTACAAGACTCTGCCCATTTTCTAAACGAATATGGCGCACAGCACTCATATGACCAAATGAGACATGAACAAGATAATTTCCTGGTTCGAGATTAAAACGTGCACCTCCCCCCTTATAGGTTGCCACTAATGGTAACTTATTATCAATCCCTAGAATAGGGGCATAAACCCGCCAGACAAGCCCTTTTTCAATATCCGGATGACTATTTGTTAATCGAGCATTCAAAATGAGTTGTGTTTGAGATGCTAAGTTTTCATTTTCCTGCTCTTGAGTCTTTACAATAAAACTCCTTGATTGTCTCTGCTGCTGATCTTGCCCTTCTCCTGCTTCAGAAAAAGCACAGTGACTCCAAGTCAATAAAGCAAGCACCACGCACAACCATACACATCGGTGCACTATTTTTATAAGAATACCCATTTTTGCATTGTTGACCAACATGATCTTTTTTTCAAGAAACAATATCACACAGCCATCATTTTAAATTGAGAAACTTACACCACAACCACATGATGAAACAGCATTGGGATTGTGGATTTGAAAAGACTGCCCCATAAGATCATCAACAAAATCAATCTCAGCTCCTTCCATAAAAGGAAGTGATAGTAAATCAATAAACACAACTGCCCCGTCTTTTTTGAGAACGAGGTCATCTTCACACATTTCAGAAACCAAGTCATATTTATAAGAAAAACCAGAACACCCACCACCTTCAACAGAAATACGTAATGCTATTTTATCGGGTTCACGCAAAAGTATCTGTGCAATTTTTTTGGCAGCAACATCTGAAATTTTCACATTCATTTTATATATCCTTGCATTAAACCATCAAGAAAGAGTATCCTACACTCAAAGAGCAGTTTATTTCTCATAAACCACTCTCAATTTTAAGATGATAATAGACAGCTTGCAATGGATATAGGAAATATCAACTTCAATTACCAATCTCGAGCAGTATACAGTGCTCATCCACAAACAAGCCGTGGTCGATTATACCATGAAACGATGAGCACCACACGCTCACCTTTTCAACGAGATAGAGATCGTATTATCCATTCTAATGCATTTCGACGTCTTAAACATAAAACGCAAGTGTTTATTGCTGATGAAAGCGATCATTACCGTACTCGCCTAACCCATTCCATAGAGGTTTCTCAAATTGCAAGAACATTAGCCCGTGCCCTGTGTCTTGATGAAGACCTTGCCGAAGCCATTGCCCTTGTTCACGACTTTGGACACACACCCTTTGGCCATGCTGGAGAAGATGCTCTTAATGAAGCCATGGTACATTGTGGCGGCTTTGATCATAATGCACAAGCATTACGCATTGTAACAAAACTAGAACAGCGCTATGCAAATTTTGATGGACTTAACCTTACATGGGAAACCCTCGAAGGACTTGTAAAGCATAATGGTCCCCTTTTAGGTCCTCACGCGAAGAATAAGGAGGTTCCTATCGATATTTTACAATACAATGTAAAGCAAGACCTTGCACTCGATTGTTTTGCAGGACTAGAAGCGCAATGTGCTGCTATTGCAGATGATATCGCATACAATGCGCATGATATTGATGATGGTCTACGTTCGCAATTTTTAACACTCGATCAATTTGAACATGTTTCACTAACAGCAGCAATATTAAAAGATATAACAGATGAGCATCCCCAGCTCGACCAAACGCGTCGCGGTTACACGCTTGTACGAAGACAAATAACAACCATGGTTGAAGATGTTATCAAACAGTCACAAAAAAATTTAGCACGCATCAAACCAACAAGCATAAACGATATTCACCAAGCAAAACAAACTATTGTCACCTTTTCACCGACAATGACCGTTTATGAAAAAGAACTAAAAAACTTTTTATTTAAAAATCTTTACTACCATGAACAAGTTCTTAGTCGTCGCAATGCAGCAAAATGCATTGTACAAAAATTATTCAATTGTTATTATGAAAATCCAAATACAATGCCTGAAAGTTGGCAGAGCAAAACAGTGCACTTAAAAAATCAAGAGTTAGCACGTTTGATTGCAGACTTTCTTTCAGGCATGACGGATCACTACGCTCTACGTGAATATCAGCGTTTATTTGACCATACAGATAATTTCGTTTAATGGCTTTTGGCATCATCATGGAAGCTAAATATGAATATCTTTAAAAACTTCGAAAAAAAAATTAAAAGATCAATTGAATTATCTGATATAAAAGGGAAAAATGGAGAAGATCTAGATTTATCAAAAATCACTGTTGATCCTCCGCGTGATTCCTCCCATGGTCATTTATCAACCAATGCTGCTATGGTGCTTGCAAAATCTATTGGGCTCAATCCCCGTGCACTTGCCGATAAAATCATAGAACTTCTTAAAAATGATTCCTCTATCGAAAATATAGATGTTGCCGGTCCTGGTTTTATAAATATAAAGCTTACAAAATTATTTTGGCAAAATGCTATAAAATCCATGCTTGAATTAGGCACTTCTTATGGTCGTATTCCAATGGGACAAGGAAAACGCGTCAATGTTGAATATGTCTCAGCAAATCCGACAGGACCAATGCATGTAGGACACTGCCGTGGAGCGGTTGTTGGGGATGTTCTCTCCAATTTGCTGCAGTTTACGGGCTATAACATTACAAAAGAATATTATATCAATGATGCTGGTCAACAAATCGAAGTCCTCGCCCACTCTGTACTATTGCGCTATCGTGAGGCTCTTGGGCAAAAAATTAATGAAATTCCAGAAGGACTCTATCCTGGAGAATACTTGATACCATTGGGTCAATCGCTTGCTCAAGAGTTTGGTGACCAACTCCTCACGATGGATAAAGATGAAGCCTTATCTCTTGTGAAAGAACGTGCAATTCATGCAATGATGTCCATGATTCGCGAAGATTTGGCTGCTCTTAATATTTATCATGATATCTTTTTCTCTGAGCGAATGCTTTATGCAGATAATGCACGCGCCATTCGTAACACCATCAACGACCTCACTTTAAATGGTTATATCTACAAAGGAAAACTCCCCCCTCCCAAGGGACAAAATATAGAAGACTGGGAACCAAACGAACAAACTTTGTTCCGTTCAACAAATGTCGGCGATGACCAAGACCGTGTTTTAGTCAAATCTGACGGTTCTTACACTTATTTTGCTGCTGATGTTGCTTATTTTAGGGATAAATTTAATCGTCATTTTGATGAAATGATTTATATTCTAGGTGCAGACCATGCTGGCTATGTAAAGCGGCTAGAGGCAATGGCAAAAGCAATTTCTGGGGATAAAGCTAAATTAAGCGTCTTCTTGTGTCAATTGGTAAAACTTTTTCGCAACGGTCATCCTGTACGCATGTCAAAAAGAGCAGGATCTTTTGTCACGCTACGCGATGTTGTCGAGGAAGTTGGTCGTGATCCTGTACGTTTTATGATGCTATACCGTAAGTGTGAAGCGCCTCTTGATTTTGACTTTGCAAAAGTAACAGAACAATCAAAAGATAACCCCATCTTTTACGTACAATATGCAAGTGCACGTTGTCACTCAGTCTTTCGTCAAGCACAAGAAGCGCTTCATATTAAAAGCTTTTCAAATGATACATTGATTGCCCATCTTCATCGATTAACAGATGACCATGAAATATTGTTAATACGCAAACTTTCTGAATATCCACGTATCATTGAACAGGCCGTAGTTCATAAGGAACCGCATCGATTAGCGTTTTATCTTTATGACCTTGCTTCCAGCTTTCACACCCATTGGAATAAAGGGAGTGAAAATCTCAATTTACGCTTTATTCAACCTGATGATAAAGAATTATCCTTTGCAAGATTAGGATTGATACAAGCTGTTATCAATATTTTATCATCAGGGCTTACCATCATAGGAGTCGAAGCACCCATAGAAATGCGTTGAAAAAGTTCTATAAATACATACAATAGGTACTCTATTGATAAACTTTTTCATGTATCCTTGCATGAGAGGGGGAAAATTTATAATTTTAATATAACAAATCAAAATCAACCAGTGATTGCACGTAAGTGCAAACTATCATGTGAGAAAAGCTATGAGCGATAACGATCGCAAAAATCTACACGAAACAAAACACGATCATGAACACCATGATCCTTTAGAAAGGCTTACGCGCATTTTTAATCCGCACAAACAAAGCGGAAACCAAAATGAGCAATCTTCTTTAAAAACAGAACGATCAACATCTCACCCCGAAACATCATCCCATGATGATGATTTTGATTTCTCCTTTCTAGAAGAGGAACTTGAAAAAAATTTAGCACATGACTTACCGTTTGATGATCAAAAAAAACAATGGGACTTGCATGCAACCAGCAACGCAACAGCCTCAGATATTGCACAATCTTCTTCTTTCAACCATTCAAAACAAAATAATTTATCTGAAGAGAAATATTCTTCACCTAGCAGTCATGATGAAGAACAAATTTTAGATGAGCTTTCTCCATTACCAATCCCAAAAAATCAATCACATCAACAGAAAAAAACAGCAACCAGTGCTGATCCTTTTCTTGAAAAAAGTAATCTTATGTCACAATCAGAATCAGAAAATTTCTTTTTTGATAAATCTGAAAGGCACGAAAATAAGAGAGAGACGCCAGAAGATGTTGAACAAACCAATCGTTTTTCACAAATAAATTCACAACAACCTGAGACTACGAATATACAAAAAACTTATGAGGACAATCAAAACCTCTATGACACTCCTATAAACCATCCCTATAAAATTTCAGCTGATCAAGAAAATTGGATTAAAAAGGATTATCCTAATGTCTCCTCTTCTACAGAGGAAAATGAGTTTTTCTCATCTTCTAATCTTGTGTCAAAAAGACAAAACACTGCAAGAAATCAAACAACAAGTACCTTCTCCTCACCTTTAGATTCTCCACCAGTTGATAGACAATCTTATTTAAAGGGGGCTTCACAAGAAGATCATACAACCAATTATCCCCATTTTTTTGCAGAAACCCCCTCACAACAAGAAACTTATGGCGAAAAAGTTCCGATATATGATGAGGCTCGAGCCCAATACATCAATAACGCCGAAGGTGCCTCTAACCCAAATAGAGAAATTTCATATAATGAAAATAATTTAGATGAGTTTCTTTCCTCATCCCCCTCTTTAAATACAAAACAAACGGATGGCTTTTTTGCCCATAACTATACGCACAGAGATACTCCCCCTCCCAATGTTGATACTTATAAATTTTCAGAGGAAATCGTAGAAAAAACTGGTCCTATTATGGTTCCAGAAGTCCCGTATGAAGCGCCAGAATATGATGTGCCAACTAATGGTGGTTTAGAAGAAGAATTTGCTGATGTACTCAATGTAGGGAATGTCCCAACGGATAATTTTTCTCAAAAAAAACAGAAAAACGAGGTTTTTAGTGAAGTTTTTCATCAGTCTATACAAAATTCAAAAGAAGGTGTTTATATAAACTCTAAAGAACAAAATGCCGACTATTTTTCTTCTGCCAATATGGAATATAATTTTCCCTCTTTTAGCGAGAATTCATCATACACAAGCTCAGATGAGGTTCCCACGCCTCCATCAGCTCCTCCTCCCTTAAAAAGTTTTATTTTTGGTAAAACTTTCATTAAAGGTTTTTTTATACTTATTTTAATAGGACTTGGGTTTGCTGGTTATTCTCATTTTTTTATGCCATCACAAAAAAATGAAGAAACGATCATTATCCACGCTGATAATACGCCTTTTAAATTCAAACCAGAAACAACTGGAACGAAAAATGATGTTGCACATAATTTAGATATCTATAAACAAACAACTGAACAAAATGAGAAACAAGAAAATACACAACAATTTCTTATTGATAACTCTGAACAACCTGAAAATTTAAAAGAATTAAACCCTGAAGAATCTTCAAACGTTTCCTCATCGTCTTTAAATGAATCTGATGTTGAAGATGCAGTCACAGAAGCCATAAACCATACTATTCCAATGCGAGAAATACAAACTGTTATTGTCAATCAAGATGGTACAGTTACACTAGCCCCCGCGCATCAAACAAACAGCAAAACTGCTGCTCAATCTGAAGAAAGCATTGATCAAACTTCTAATGAACTTCAAGATTCGTCCCTTGTTTCGTCGCATGATTCTGATATAAACGACCAAGAAAGAGATCATGATCTCAAAAATAATATTGATAAAATAATCGCAGAAAATAATTCTAGCTCAAATATTGAAGAAAAATTTATCCCTATCCCTTCTCATGCAGAAAGAAATACACAAGTTGAAACACCAGCCGCGTCTCGCCCCATATCACCAAACAGAGTCGCAGCACAAAATTCAGAAAGTTATTACGTACAACTTGCATCTCAACCAACGTATGAGCTCGCTAGAAATTCTTTAAAAAATATGAAATCTAAATTTGGATTCCTTATCGGTGCCCGTTCTTTAAATATTCAATCCGCTTTTATACCAGGAAAAGGTACTTATTACCGTGTTCGACTTCAAGCGCAAGACCGTAATGAAGCCATAATCCTTTGTGAATCCATTAAAAGTTCTGGTGGAAGCTGCTTCATCACACGCTAAACCAATAATGCAACGGTTTTAACAACCGTTGCATTATTTATTTCCATACCATTTAATTACTTATCAAAAACTTCAGAAATTAAAATCGTCCTATCTTTTTCGCTTATCTGTTTGCACTGACTTTATTCTTTAATCTACGTCGATTTTCGCCCTATCTAAAAGATTATATTTACGAAAAAATTACTCCGTACCCTTATAGGTATAAGGTACAGGAGGAAGCGAATTTAAATCTTTTTTCGGCGTTGTTACACTTTGGCTTGTTTCTGGGGTATTATAACGCGAACTATGTTCAGGAGATTTTGCAAAAAAAGATCCTAAAAAACCAAAAATAAACCAGATAATAACCATCGCAAGAAGAATAGCAAAAATACCCTTAGCAATTGAAACACGTTGTTCACTATCTCTTCTTTCTGCTGCCATACGTTCTTCATATGTGTGATAATTTTTATCAATCATAGTGGATTCCTTTTCTCAATTCCCTTACCTTTAAATTTCTAGAAAATATGCATATATGAAATTATTCAGATACTTATTGTGAGAAAACGATAATTATAGACAAAAGTTCCAGCTTACTTCATAAAGTTGAGAAAAAGAGGTAGGGATAGAATTAAAATACCTACCATACCTTTGAATTCTATAATAAACTCCTTTATGTTCTATAATAAAACATTGACACAAAGGTTTTGTTAATAATAGAGTTATAATCAAAATATTTCATTATTTTTATTAATAAAAATGAAACATACTCAAAAGGTTTTTTATGAAATCTCCCATATCATCGCTTCCCTTTAAAATAGAAAAACACCCATCTCCTCTGTCAGAAGAAAAATATGAAGAAATTTTAAAAAGTCCCGGTTTTGGTCAATTTTTTACAGACCACATGTGTACTATTCAATGGACTGAAGACAAAGGCTGGCACAATGCCATCATTTCTCAATACAAAGCTTTAGAAATTAACCCTGCAAGTACCGTTTTACATTACGGACAGGAAATTTTTGAGGGTTTAAAAGCATATCGTGCAAAAGATGGACGCATCTTGCTCTTCCGTCCTGATGCCAATGCACAACGCTTTATAGAATCAGCACAACGTTTAGCTATGCCAGAATTGCCAAAAGATATTTTTCTGGATGCCGTTCATCAATTAGTAAAGATTGATCAAAAATGGGTTTCTGATCAGCCCAACGCTAGCCTCTATATCCGTCCATTTATGTTTGGCAATGAAAACTTTTTGGGAGTCCGCCCTTCTCAAGAATATCTTTTTTGTGTCATAGCCTCTCCAGTTGAATCCTATTTCAAAGGAGAAGAAAAATCTGTCAGCGTCTGGATTGAAACAGATTATAGTCGTGCTGGTCCAAGAGGAACAGGGGCTGCCAAATGTGGTGGAAACTATGCAGCAAGCTTACTTGCACAAAAAACTGCAACTGAAAATAATTGTAGCCAAGTACTCTTCCTTGATATGATTGAACATAAATGGATTGAAGAACTTGGTGGTATGAATGTCTGCTTTATTATGGACAATAATACACTTGTAACCCCCCCACTTAATGGAACTATCCTTCCAGGGATAACCCGTGATTCAATCTTAAGGTTAGCTCAACAAATGGGATTAAAAATAGAAGAGCGTCCTTATTCTTTTGCAGCGCTTCAAGAAGATGCAAAGAGTGGACACCTTAAAGAAGCCTTTGCTTGTGGTACAGCTGCCGTTGTCACATCAATTGGTCGTTTTAGATATAAAGGGGGAGAATTTATTATTGGAAATGAAACAGTTGGAGAAGTTACAAAGCAGCTTCGTACACAATTGGTTGGCATTCAAAAAGGGAACATAGAAGATAAAAATGGCTGGGTACATTCTGTCCAGCTCTCATAATATTTAAGGTATTCTCATATCTATAAACGCTTCCATGAAAGTAGATTCATGGAAGCGTTTTTCCTAGAAAAACTCCCTCTATTTTTAGTGACAAAAAAGAAAGCACTAATCAAATTTCGAATGATTTCTATGCTTTGCTTTAATATTACGGACTGTACCCGTATGGGAGCGCATTACGAGAGTTTCCGTTTGAATGTAACGAGATGTAAATTTAACACCAGAAAGCATATTGCCATCTGTCACCCCTGTTGCTGAAAACAAAACATCACCCTTTGCCATTTCTTCCATTGTATAAACCTTATTGGGATCACTAATCCCCATTTTAGCTGCACGAGCAATTTTCTCTTCTGTATCTAGCAGCAAACGACCTTGCATCTGTCCTCCAATGCAGCGCAAAGCAGCAGAAGCTAAGACACCTTCAGGTGCTCCACCAATCCCCATATAGATATCAATACCTGTTTCTTCTGGATCAGTTGTATCAATAACAGCAGCCACATCTCCATCCCCAATCAAGCGAATCGACGCCCCTGTCGCTCGTACTTCATTAACCAATTTTTCATGACGAGGTCTATCCATAATACAAACAACAATCTGATTAACAGTCACTCCTTTAGCCTTCGCAAGAGCATGTATATTATCGGTAGGACAAGCATCTATATCGACTACTCCCTTTGGATAACCAGGACCAATAGCAATTTTGTTCATATAAACATCAGGGGCATAAAGGAGATTACCCTTTTCAGCAATTGCAACTACTGCCAAAGAATTGGCAATATTTTTAGCACAAAGTGTTGTACCCTCTAGTGGATCAAGTGCAATATCGATCGCCAATCCACTTTGAAAACCTACTTTTTCTCCAATATAAAGCATAGGCGCTTCATCCCGCTCACCTTCACCAATCACCACTGTACCATCAATAGGCAATCGATTAAGTTCCTGCCGCATTGCATCTACAGCAGCTTGATCCGCTGCCTTTTCATCGCCACGTCCGCGCCAGCGTGCAGCAGCAACAGCAGCACGTTCAGTAACACGTACCAATTCAAGCGTCAAAATACGATCAAGTCCATTTAAAATCTTCTGAGTTGTGGGCATATGAAAAAATCCTACCGAATGAATACCAGAAAAATATGAGTCCTTATTAAATACTAAGAATAAAGTTTTTTGGCAAAGATGAAAATTTTCCACAAGAGATAAAAGAACTCAAGCGTGCTTTTTTTATTATCAAGAAAGTTATCAATTCTTTGCCATAGGTTCAATACGAATAAATTGAGATTTTGCAACAAGATGTCCATCTTTTTCAATTTCTGCAAGTGCCTGTCGTACATTCACCTCTGTTGTTTCATGCGTAATTAAAATAATTGTTTTTTCAATTTGATCTTCTACAAAAGATCTTTGAACAATCGACTCCAATGAGATGTGATTATCAGCCATATGCCTTGCGACCGCGGCAAAAACACCAGTACGATCATGAACATTTAAACGAATAAAATAACCACCTGCATGATGCGAAATACGTGCTTTTTTATGAGGAGTAAGTTCTAATGCTGGACGTCTTAAAACAGGTGCATACTGAAAACCAGAACGCGCTTTTGCTATATCAGCCAAATCACCAATAACGGCTGATGCTGTTGCCTTTCCTCCGGCGCCAGGACCAGAAAACAGTAATTCACCTAATAAATCACTTTGAATAGAAAGAGCATTGGTTACACCATTTATCTGTGCAATCATTGAGGATGCTGGTACCATTGTTGGATGAACACGTTGCTCTATTCCAGAATCCGTTTTTAATGCAACCCCTAAAAGCTTAATCCGATACCCCAATTCATCAGCTGCTCTAATATCAATTTGCGAAATATTATGAATTCCTTCAACATAAACATCATCTAACGAAACAGCTGTTCCAAATGCCAAGCTTGTCAACAAAGCTAATTTATGAGCAGTATCATTTCCCTCAATATCAAAAGCTGGATCTGCTTCAGCATACCCAAGTCTCTGTGCATCTGCTAAACAATCTTTAAATGAAAGACCTTCCGTAAACATGCGTGTTAATATATAATTACAGGTTCCATTGAGAATACCATAAATTCGCGATATGCGATTACTAACAAGTGATTCTCTCATCGCTTTGATGACAGGAATCCCCCCTGCAACAGCTGCTTCAAAATGAAGAAAAACACCTTTTTTTTCTGCAATTATAGCCAGCTCTACTCCATGTCGAGCAAGAAGAGCTTTATTGGCTGTTACAACATGATGTCCCGCCTCAAGCGCTCTCTTAACAGCGGTATACACCACATCCAATTCACCACCAATTAACTCTACAAAAACATCAATCTCATCAGAAGCAGCCAACTCCACAGGTGAATCAAACCATTTTATATCACTGAGATCAAGTCCACGATTGCGGCCTTTATCGCGCGCACTAACAGCAACAACTTTGATGAATCGCCCACATTGACAAGCTAAACTATTCGCTTTTTCACATAGAGTTCGAACAACTGAAGTACCAACTGTACCAAGTCCCGCAACACCAACTTTTAAAGCTTCTGCCATTATTAACCACTGATCCCTATCTTCACTGAAAAATCGTTTAAATGATGTGCCAATCAACACAAAAAGTACTTATGTTCATAAGAACAAAAGAAATACCCTGCTCTATTCACTTCATGTTCTCCAATAGAATGATCCCCGCTTGTTCAATCAACATTCCTAAAAATATAATATTTATTGTCTTCAAAGATTTCAGAATCTTTATAAAACATCTAATTCAGAATGAAAATCTGTAAAACTGATAAATGCAAGTTGCCATAAAGAAAAGTTCTAAAAAATAATCAATAACAAGTTAAAGAATATTAAGGATTAGTAAGAAAGAATAAAAACATCTCTTCTAAATTAACAAATACGGAACAAAAAACATTCTTTCATATGATAAATTAAAAGAATGGATAAAACAAATTAGATCAGTAAATAATAACACATTCCTTCCTACCATTCCATAGTTTGAAATATAAATCTTTAATGCAAAAATATTAATGAACCCATATATCAAAATAGAATCTTACATTAAATTAAAAAACAAGAATTAATATTTGTATACCATAATTCTGAAATATTATAAATATGGAGAATAAATTTACAAAACTCGAATATTTTATCTAAACTTATTGCCACCTCTTTGAAAAACTAGCGAATTGAAATGAGAAAAAACTCAATCTACCCTTTATCCACGCTAATTCATTTTCAAATCAAGAACCTTCCCAATATGTAAAAGAGCAAATGAATGGTTTTTAATTTTAAAAATTTTACAGACATGTAAAAGTAAATATAAAAAAATATTTTTTTCATATATTATATAAAAATTGCTTTAATATTTTCATTTTTATCATACAGATATCTATTTATATTTTTTTAAACTGCAAATAATCTATGGATTATTCATCAAAAAAATTTTGTATGATTGGTATTATTTATTAATTTGGTAATAAATATTGTCTTTCTACTTCATAAATTATACAGTTTTTGTTTTATGATAAGCTCAAATGAGAAATCTTCTGTATAAAGGCTCTTTCAAGCAAGTTAAATAATATTCTCATGTGGTGAGCAAAGATAACAAGCGATAAAATATGCAAAAAATAAATACATAAAAATGCTGTTTTTGATCATTTTTGCCTACTCCTCAAACTGAAAATATCATTCCCTGAGATGATTCCCACATCAAAATTTTCTATCAATCATGATAACTTTATATTTTTTCTACAAAAAATCTTAGAAAATAAAATGATCCAAACAGGAATCGCTCAAAAATTATTCAATAAAACACTCTTTTTTCAAAAAAAATGACACAGAGGGCTTGCGAAGTAAAAAGATCCTCTCTATAAGCCTCATCATTGGTTTGCGCCCATCGTCTAGCGGTTAGGACATCGCCCTTTCACGGCGGAAACAGGGGTTCGATTCCCCTTGGGCGTACCATGTTTCTTTTTTATATGTGTAATATATTCATTTTATTTGTGTTTTTAAAAATGAGGAATGC
>NZ_JBHIRW010000011.1:0-56852 GCF_042197445.1 Bartonella sp. AA1HLJMS
TCTTCCCATGATCAACGTGACCAATCGTACCAATATTAACATGCGGTTTTGTTCGTTCAAACTTGCTCTTCGCCATTGCTATTAATCTCTTGTTTTATTCCCTATTTTTATTAGCACCTAGGGACAATTCTGCAAAATTTAAGTCTGACCAGACTGTAAACAGCCCAATCACCACAACTCTTAGACGGAAAACCCCACCAAATCTATAAATGGAATATCCTCCATCATACCTATTTGCCCAATCACCAACAACCACTTGGAGCGGGTAGCGGGAATCGAACCCGCATATTCAGCTTGGAAGGCTGCTGCTCTACCATTGAGCTATACCCGCATGACCCACGTACTAACTCTCCTTCGATGAATGGTGGAGGGGGTTGGATTCGAACCAACGTAGCATACGCAACGGATTTACAGTCCGCCCCCTTTAACCACTCGGGCACCCCTCCATTACACCGATAAAGTCGCGCAATGAGACATCACGACAACCACCTTGAATACCCATTCAATTCAATCTGATTGCGAAGTGGTTATGACGATTACTATTGTATCTGTCAACAGAATAAATACAATTCTGTACAAATTTCCTGCTCATAATTTTAAATCATAGATTTTTTCTCTCTATTTTTCTTATTAACACGTTATAAAGAAGCTATGAAAGAAAAAACATCACAAAATTCTCATTATGCTCGTTTGCGTCGCCGATATCGCGATACAAAAGGCTCTCCTTCTCGATCTTTTACACACCCAAAGAAGAAAGCTGCTTCTTTACAGCAAGAGATCATCCATCTTTATGGCATTCATTCTGTTCAGGCTGCTTTAGAAAACCCAAAAAGAATTTTAAAATGTCTTTACGTTACACAAAATGCCTTAAAACGATTAAATATATCCGAATCAGATTATCCTTGCTCTGTTATATTATGCACCCCCAAATATCTTGATTCGCTTGTTGGAAGTGAGGCTGTTCATCAAGGTATTGTTTTGGAAACTCTCCCCCTCAAACCATGCAAACTGTCGGAACTAACCAATACTGATCTGGTCATTGTCATGGATCAAATTACCGATCCACATAATGTTGGCGCTATTATGCGCTCTGCAGTTGCATTGAAAGCTAAAGCACTTATTACAACTTGCCGTCACTCTCCCCACGAAAGCGGTGTTCTTGCGAAAGCGGCATCTGGAGCTCTGGAGATGATTCATTATATTACCGTACGAAACCTTGCTGAAGCTCTTCAAGAACTTCATCAAACAGGTTTTACAAGCTTTGGTCTCGATTCAGAAGGTGACCAACCTCTAGAAACAGCATTAACAGGGAATAAAATTGCTCTTGTTTTAGGAGCAGAAGGTAAAGGTTTACGTAAAAAAACACGCGAAACCGTTTGCGCTTTAACACGCCTTGACATGCCTGGAAATATTAAATCATTAAATGTTTCAAATGCAGCAACAATAGCTCTTTATGTGGCACATCAATATCTTAGATTCTAGTTTTTAATTTTTTGTGAAACATCAAAAAAACCAACCAACAAAAAACCCGCAAAAAACCCGCCAATATGAGCTTCCCATGCTATTGAGATGCCATTTTCTTCAAACAAAATAGAAGAAATACCTATGATCAAATCAGTCGTCAGCCATACACTCATATAAACAAGAACCCCCTTAGAACACAGAGCTTTTTTGACAGATAATAAAGGTCCTAAAAGTTTTTCGTTCTGCGCATTGACAGCTAGATTACCACTAGGAAAACCGTAACGTGCAATAGCACCCATCATTCCAGATACGGCACCTGACGCCCCAATAAGTGATATGGTACTTTCTTGATGAAATGTAAAATAAGTCAAAACAGAAATAACTGCCGTTAACACCCAAAAAATTAAAAAACGTAAAACACCAAAATGCCTTGCTAAAGGAGAGCCGAAAACCAAAAGCCAAACCATATTAAGAGCAACATGTTTAAAACTACTATGCATAAATGAATAACTCACCATGGTATAACAAAATGCTACAGGATCCCTCTTAAACAATGCTGGTATAAATGAAAAAAGCTCAAGACTTTCAACATAAACATGATGAGAAAAAAAATACTGAGAAATGCAATAAAGACAAAAACAAAATGCTATCAAAACAACTATAATAAATGGAACATTCAATAAGGGTTCTTTAGGTTGTTTTGGCAATCGGGAAACATCATTATGTTGGTGACTAGAAACTTTCATTGTATAAAATCTCGTATTTTTTAGAAAATGGGTTATTCTTTTATACAAAATAAATATACCATTCCCAGTGATGCAGAATCTTTTCAACGCCTCTTCGAAGCCCCTTTTTAAATTTTCAATAGCTCTATATGAAAACACGTGTATTTTATACAAAAGATTTTAAAAAGCATGGATATCAAGAATATGATTTACAAACTTAGTGGTATCCTACTTACTTAAATGTGAAGTTACCATGCAATATACAAGAACTTACGAATAGACAAACTCACTTATGAGGTGGTGTATAATAAAAATATATAAACATTATTTTCTTACTAGAAATATATTGATTATTGCATTTTTTAACCAAGCTATACTTCGATTGATAAACTTTAAAGAATCTTAAATCTCAATTTTTCCATTAATATGGCCTGCATTGCTTCTATGCTTTGAACGAAAAACGACATCTCTATGAGAAAAATACCAATACAGTGTTCTCTAGATATAATAATTAGTGTTTCATGATGAATTACTTACTTGATAATCTGTTTCCCTCATACATGCAAAAGCGTCAGTTCATCTCTTTAATAAATATAAACAAGCCTTTCATTTCAACCTTTAACAGATATAATTCAAGAACTGTCTCTTATGAAACACTGAAAAAATATGTTGATTCTAATGATGCATCTTTGAATTTAAACAGTTCATGACGGAATTTTTTATTCCTTTTTTAGACAGTCGTATTGACACATCCGACACTTGTAACGCGCAAGAGAATAATTTGGATTATTCAATATAAAAAAAATTAAATGAGGTAATCATAGGAATTTGCTATTAAGTTGTAAAATGATAAAGGACCATTATAAATCAATGTATTATAAATAGATAACACACTAATTATTGAAGAGAACGATCTTGAGAATTCTGCTTGCAATCCTTTAACCACACATCATAAATAGGATGCTCAACAGCGTTCAAACCAGGACTATCTGCAAACATCCATCCTGTAAAAATACGCCGTATTTTTTTATCTAATGTTACTTCATTGACTTCAACAAAACCAGTTGTACGCGTGGGTTCATCTTTAGAGCTCGTATAACACGCACGTGGTGTTACCTGTAATGCGCCGTACTGATAAATTTTACCAAGAGTAACTTCAAAACGTGTGGTCCGTCCCGTGATTTTGTCAAGACCTGCAAAAACAGCAATTCCATTGCTAATACGCTCAGCCCGCACCCCATTATTTAAGGATAAAAACACTAAAATTTCCATAAAAAAAATATAAAAAAAATGCCTCGCCCCTAACAATAAAAAAAATCTCATCATATCAAAATCAATCGCACCTTAAAAAATAATTCTTTTCATAACATAGAGTCAAATAAGACAAAAATACACACGCACATTAAAACATGTTATTTTTTAGGTGACCACGCATCATAATCTTCATGCACACAAGAACGCTCTCCATTGGAGGTGATAGCTCCCTTTGGTCGATAGCCCTCACTTGTTCCTGTCATATTTGCAACATGAGGCTTTTCCCATTCATAAGGATGATAATCCTCTTGTGTTGGTGGACACTCACAGCGATGATGAATCCAGCCATGCCAACCTGGTGGAATAGTAGAGGCCTCAGAATAGTCTTTATAGATAACCCAACGGTGCGGATAACCATCCTTATGAAGTCCTCCTTCATAATATATATTTCCAAATTGATCTTCCCCTATCCGCTTACCTTTGCGCCATGTGAAAAAACGCGTACCAATGGTATTGCCATTCCACCATGTGAAGATTTGCTTAAAAAAACGAACCATCTGCTATTCCATTCATTTAGTGCGCTCATGAAATTAATCGTTGGAATAAAATTATTAACGATTGAAATTATCGAAAAAGTTACTAGTAAATTCAACTACAATTCCAATTGATAGGTTAACGTGCTATCCTTTAATTTCAAGAAGATATCATATGTATGGCTTCTTCTCCACCCCATAAAATTTAATCTATGCCAAGTTTCATCTTAACCAATTCATTAACAGCTTGGGGATTTGCCTTACCACCTGTTACTTTCATTACCTGTCCAACAAACCAACCAGCTAAAGCAGGTTTGTGCTTTGCTTGCGCAACTTTATCAGAATTATTGGCAACGATCTCATCAACAGCTCTTTCAATAGCCTTTGTATCCGTTACCTGCTTCATATTTCGTTCTTCTACAATTTGGCGTGCATCTCCCCCCTCATTCCAAATAATCTCAAAAAGATCTTTGGCAATTTTTCCAGAAATAACTCCTTCTTTTATAAGATCAATAATGCTTCCCAATTGATTTGGCGATACTGGTGACTCTTCAATCTCACGATTATCTTTATTTAAAGCCCCTAAAAGGTCGTTAATCACCCAATTGGCAACTATTTTTCCATCACGCCCACGTGCTACTTCTTCAAAATAATCAGCAATAGCCTTTTCTGTCACAAGAATGGAAGCATCATACACTGTCAATCCCATTTCCTTAACAAAACGTGCTTTTATAGCGTCAGGCAATTCTGGTAAGTCCGCTGCCAAAGCATCCACAAATGCTTGATCAAATTCTAATGGTAAAAGATCAGGATCAGGAAAATAACGATAGTCATGCGCTTCTTCCTTTGAGCGCATAGAGCGCGTTTCACCTTTAGCGGCATCAAAAAGCCGAGTCTCTTGATCTATGACGCCTCCATCTTCTAAAATTGCGATCTGACGACGCGCTTCATATTCAATTGCTTGACCAATAAAGCGAATAGAATTAACGTTTTTAATTTCACAGCGCGTTCCAAAACCTTCACCAGGACGACGAACAGATACATTGACATCTGCACGCATAGAACCTTCATCCATATTGCCATCGCAAGTGCCCAAATAACGAACAATCGTACGCAATTTTGTCATATAGGCTTTAGCTTCATCTGATGAGCGCATATCAGGCTTGGAAACAATTTCCATAAGAGCAACACCAGAACGATTAAGATCTACAAAAGACATCGTTGGATGTTGATCGTGCATCGATTTTCCAGCATCCTGTTCAAGGTGCAATCTCTCAATTCCCACTTCAATATCCTCAAATTGGCCATTCGAATCTGGACCAACAGATATAATAATCTTTCCCTCTCCTACAATGGGATAGCGAAATTGAGAAATCTGATACCCCTGCGGTAAATCTGGATAAAAATAGTTTTTGCGATCAAAAACAGATTTTAAATTAATATGCGCCTTTAATCCTAACCCCGTTCGAACCGCTTGACGAACACATTCTTGATTAAGAACAGGCAACATACCTGGCATGGCTGCATCAATAAGTGATACATGATTGTTCGGCTCTGCACCAAATTTGGTTGATGCTCCTGAAAAAAGTTTCGAATTTGATATGATTTGCGCATGAACTTCCATGCCAATGATGACTTCCCAATCACCTGTAACTCCAGAAATAAAACGCTTAGAATCAGGAGTACGCGTATCAATGATGCTCATTGCCAATCCACTACCAATATTTTAAAATTCACTCATGGCTTATCTAAAACCATTCTCTCAGTGCAATCCTAGGATATAAATCTTACAACACAAGCCCGATTTTATCGGGCTTGTGTTGTTTGCATAAATATTAAGCTTTTTTAGGAGCCTTTTTCTTAGCGGGTTTTTTCTCTGTAGACGTTTCTTTCACTGCAGACTTTTTCTTTGCCGGCTTTTCTTCAGGGACATCTAATTCGTCATATTCTTTCATCAACTCTTCAACCGTCACTTCTTTATCTGTGACTTTTATCTGTGCTAATAAATGATCAATGACCTTTTCTTCAAAAATCGGAGCACGTAGATTTTCAACAGCTTCCGGAGTCTTACGGAAAAAATCCATAATCTCTTTCTCTTGTCCTGGATATTGGCGAACCTGATCAAAAACTGCTGCTTTTAGCTCATCCTCACTAACTTTAACACCAACCTTCATTCCAATTTCAGAAAGCACCAAACCAAGACGAACACGACGCTGCGCAAGGACACGATATTCCTCACGTGCCTTTTCTTCTGTAATACCTTCATCTTCAAAACTGCGCCCAGCCTTTTTCAAATCATCATTAACCTGAGCCCATATATTGTTAAACTCAACCTCTAAAAGTTCTTCAGGAATCTCAAAATTATAATCAGCATCTAAAGCATCAAGAATTTGACGCTTAACTTTTTGACGTGTCACTGAACCATATTGGCTTTCAATCTGCCCACGAACGACCTCACGTAAGCGATCTAGAGACTCTAAACCAACTTTTTGCGCTGCTTCATCATCAATTTTTAATTCATCTGGTTTAAAGACAGCTTTGACAGTAATGTCAAACTCTGCTTCCCGTCCCGCCAAATGTGCCGCACTGTAATTATCAGGAAATTTAACAAAAATCGTTTTTACATCCCCAGCTTTCACACCAACCAATTGCTCTTCAAAACCAGGAATAAATTGTTTTGACCCAAGAATCAGTTGTGCATCACTATCTGCCCCACCTTCAAATGGAACGCCTTCAAGCTTACCTTGATAATCTATGGTAATGCGATCACCTTCTTCAGAATTCCCCTCTTTTAGAGAATAATTACGCGTAGAAGAAAGGACGCGATTGACTTGATCATCAATATCCTGTTCAGGAATAATTGCAATTTCACGGATAACCGTAATATGTTCAAAATCTTTAATGTCAATTTTTGGTAAAACTTCATACTTTAAACTAAAAGTAAAATCAGCTTTGCCATCTAGAATTTTTTCATCTTCATCTATATCAATTTTTGGCTGCATCGCTGCACGTTCATTGCGGTCCGCTAAAATAGAACGGGGTGCATCACTGAGTATCTCATTGAGAATCTCCGCCATAAAGGATTTACCATACATTTTTCGCAAATGCCCACTAGGCACTTTACCGGGACGAAAACCATTAAGCTTGATTTTTCCCTTGGTATCATCCAATCGTTCATTCAACTTTTCTTCTAAATCTTTCGCTGGAACCACGATCTTAATTTCGCGCTTCAGTCCTTCATTAAGCGTCTCGGTAACCTGCATTAAACACCTTCATTTTTCTAAGGAGAGGGATCAACCCACTCTAATAATCATTACATTCTAACACTTCGAGTGTTACATTTACCATGAAGCGGAATTTCAGACACGTAGAAATCCGTAGCACTTAAGGGATTGCTTTGGTGCGGATGGAGGGACTCGAACCCCCACGGTCTCCCGCCAGAACCTAAATCTGGTGCGTCTACCAATTTCGCCACATCCGCTCAAACTTACAAGCTAATAACCTTATACAAGCGGCGTTTCTATACCATTAATTACAGAAAAAAAGCAAACAAATATATTAAAAAAAACAAAATCTATGCTTTTCATACATAACTGCTTACGCTAAAAGTCAATTATGTTAAAGACATTTGATATCCCAATTCATATCATCGGTGGCGGTCTTGCGGGGTGTGAAGCAAGCTGGCAAATCGCTCAGTCAGGAATTTCTGTTGTTTTGCATGAAATGCGACCCGAAAAAAAATCAGATGCCCATAAAACCGATAAATTGGCAGAACTGGTTTGTTCAAATTCGTTTCGTTGCGATGATTCATTAACAAATGCCGTAGGGCTTTTACATGCTGAAATGCGATTAGCAAAATCGTTAATTATGAAAGCTGCTGATACCAACAAAGTTCCCGCAGGTAGTGCTCTTGCTGTTGACCGTGATGGATTTTCAAAAACCGTTACGACAGCACTTGAAAACCACCCTCTTATAACAATCAAACGTGAAGAAGTTCAAGAAATTCCTAAAGCTTGGAAACATGTTGTCATTGCAACAGGCCCCCTTACATCGCCTGCACTTGCTCAAAAATTACAAGCAATAACCGGTATAAAAGCTCTTTCTTTTTTTGATGCAATTGCACCTATTATCCATACCGACAGTATTGATATCAACATTTGTTGGTATCAGTCTCGCTATGATAAAATTGGTCCTGAGGGAACAGGAAAAGACTATCTTAATTGTCCCCTCAACAAAGAACAATATGAAACATTCGTTGAAGCGTTAAAAAATGCTGAAAAAACAGAGTTTCGTGACTTTGAAAAAACGCCCTATTTTGATGGATGCCTCCCCATTGAAATTATGGCTGAGCGCGGACTTGAAACGTTAAGACATGGTCCTATGAAACCTATGGGCTTAACTAATGCCCATAACCCTACAGTTAAACCCTATGCTGTCGTTCAATTACGCCAAGATAATAAACTTGGAACGCTTTATAATATGGTCGGCTTTCAGACAAAATTGAAATATGGTGAACAAATTCGCATTTTTAGAATGATTCCCGGTCTTGAAAAAGCAGAGTTTGCGCGTCTTGGTGGTCTTCACCGCAATACCTACCTCAACTCGCCAATTATTCTTGATCAAACCCTTCGTTTAAAACAAAAAAAACAACTACGCTTTGCAGGGCAAATTACCGGATGTGAAGGTTATGTAGAATCAGCGGCAATAGGGCTTCTTGCTGGACGTTTTGCTGCTGCCGAATATCATCATATTTCCCCTTGCCTACCCCCACAAACTACAGCATTCGGAGCCCTTTTGAATCATATTACAGGGGGACACATCATAGATGAAAAAGCAGAAACACAATCTTTTCAGCCAATGAATATCAATTTCGGACTCTTTCCACCTATTGCTTCTATTAAACATTCAGGAAAACGCTTACCAAGTAAAGAAAAAAAATTAGTAAAAAAACAAGCCATAACAGCGAGAGCTCTCAATGATTGTACTCAGTGGTTAGCAAATAAAGAATCAAAGAGCTCCTGTTTATAAAAAACACACGATTCGCCTCTCTCCTACTGAATAGATCTTTATAACTCTCGTGAAAAAATCATTCTAAAGCCTTTTAAAGACTGTCTCCCCCAATCAATAAATACTACCCTACGTTTCATCATTTATTCAATTATGTAGATGCTGTAAAATAACTTTTGGCTATAAAAAAACTTTACCACTATCAATAATTTAATATGATTTAATGACTAAAAACAAAATAATTATATAAATATATTATGAATAATCAAAATAAATAAATGGAAATACACAAGTAATACTGTACTATCTTTATTAATAGTTTTTATATTACGTAATGTATATTATTTTATAAGAGTAATTTTTCTGTTTTTTAACTTCCTCCCTCAAAATTTGTGATGTTCTCTTATTTTAACTCTTGTATGATGAAGGAAAAATACTCGCTTGCATATCACAAGTGAAATAAAGATATGGAAAAAATATTTGTAGGATAGAGCTGGAGCTATCTCTCCCCTCTCAAATGCCAAGAAAAATCCCAATATTAAAAACCAAATCTGAATATCAAAAGATTTTTTTATTTCAGGATCTTATAATAAATCAATAAAATTATCCTCTTGGTGCGTCACAAGAAAGGTTGGCGTATAAGAGTAAAAGAATAAAACTATCCCTTATGCACTCGTCTCAGATATCTGGGGCTAGTCGCAACATTATAGGAACTGAGAAAATAGATAGCACGGTGGCACCAACATGCACTTTTATTAAGCGTAAATGGTGATATATAATAACTTTTATGGACTTTACAGAGTTTTCCGCCTCATGTTATTTACGGATCTTGTTTTGAAATAAATACCGTAACACTTCAGCGTAATAAAAGTTAATAATTACATTTTATAAGCCATACCCGCGCTCAATTAAAACAGTGCAATATTTCATTGAAAATGACTAAAAACAATATATTTCCAGCAATACATGAAAATAAAAATATCGCAAGGATCTCAAAGTTTTATGTGAAAAACAAGCATAACACATGTGTTAAAAAAAACCCGCTTATAAATAAATCGGGTTTTTTTAATGTAGCTTAAATTATTTTTTATTAACTGCTTCTTTAAGGCTTTTTCCTGCAGAAAATTTGGGTACAGAACGTGCTGGAATATCGATTTCAGCACCAGTTGAAGGATTACGCCCCTTTGTTGCAGCACGATGAGAAACTTCAAAAGTGCCAAAACCTGGAAGACGAACATCCCCCCCTGAAGCCAAAGCTTCTGTTACAGAAGCCATAAAAGCATCAACAACAGCACCAGCTTGCGCTTTCGAAACACCTGCCTTTTCAGCAACGGAGCTAACGAATTCACTTTTATTCATAAAATATTTCCTTTCCCTATATTACCTGAACATGACTTAATCATGTTATTGGTCAGTTTATTGAAAAGTACAGCAAACAGAAGTCTTATTTTTATCCAAAACATTGTTTTTTTAGCAATAATCACAGTTATTCACGGAATTTTTCACTTTTTCCAACAAAAAACAGAATAATAACCTCAACAACACCTTCTACCACCTAAAAAATGCCGTTATAAATGAGATAAGTGAATCAGTGCGCAATCTGTATTCCTTCACTATCACTGCTCTCTGACCGGATTGGCACAGCCCCTGCAGAGGGCTCTTTCCATTCAATAGTATCTGGAAAACGAACCAAAGCGTGTTTCAAAACTTCACTCACATGATTTACCGGAATAATTTCCATATTATTTTTGACATCATCAGGAATATCAACCAAATCTTTTGCATTTTCTTCAGGAATAAGTACTTTTTTTATCCCTCCTCGAAGAGCTGCTAAGAGTTTTTCTTTTAATCCACCAATGGGTAAAACGCGTCCACGTAAAGTAATTTCACCAGTCATTGCAATATCTTTATGCACAGCTACTCCTGTAAGGACCGAAACAATTGCTGTCACCATTGCAATCCCAGCCGATGGGCCATCTTTTGGTGTCGCACCCTCTGGAACATGAACATGGATATCGCGTTTTTCAAAAAGTGGAGGTTCAATACCAAAATCAACAGCACGAGAACGTACATAAGATGCTGCCGCTGAAATGGACTCTTTCATAATATCACGTAAATTTCCAGTTACAGTCATCTTCCCTTTGCCGGGCATCATAACTCCTTCAATGGTCAATAACTCTCCACCGACTTCTGTCCACGCAAGACCTGTTACAACACCAACTTGATTTTCTCCTTCAATCTGATTGTAATGATAACGTTTAACACCCAAGAAATCATGAATATTACTTTCTGTAACTTTTACAGATTTTTGATGTGTTTTGAGAATTTTTGTAACGGATTTGCGGGAAATTTTCATGAGTTCACGTTCAAGGTTACGAACGCCTGCCTCACGTGTATAAAACTGAATAATTGACCTTAGTGCTCCATCAGAAATACTGAGTTCTTTTTTAGACAAACAGTGATCTTTTAGTGCCTTTGGTAAAAGATGCTGTTTAACAATTTCCATTTTCTCACATTCAGTATAACCAGCGATACGAATAATTTCCATACGATCCATTAACGGACCTGGAATATTAAGCGTATTGGCAGTTGTGATAAACATGACATCAGAAAGATCATATTCAACTTCCAAATAGTGATCAATGAATGTACCATTTTGTTCAGGATCAAGAACTTCTAATAAAGCGGATGAAGGATCGCCACGAAAATCTTGGCCCATTTTATCAATTTCATCAAGCAAGAAAAGCGGATTAGATTTTTTTGCTTTTTTCATAGACTGGATAATTTTTCCAGGCATCGAGCCAATATATGTTCGGCGATGTCCACGAATTTCTGCTTCATCTCGGACACCTCCCAATGAGATACGAACATACTCACGTCCCGTTGCCTTTGCAATAGAGCGCGCTAATGATGTTTTCCCTACACCTGGAGGACCTAACAAACAAATAATGGGACCTTTTATCTTTGACGCGCGACTTTGTACGGCCAAATATTCAATAATTCGCTCCTTAACTTTTTCAAGACCAAAATGTTCATTATTCATGACCTTTTCAGCAAAATCTAAATTGTTTTTAATCTTAGATTTTTTACCCCAAGGCATTGCTAATAACCAATCAAGATAGTTACGTACAACTGTCGCTTCTGCAGACATCGGAGACATATTCCGTAATTTCCTCAATTCTGCTCCAGCTTTTTCCTGCGCTTCCTTGGATAGTTTTGTATTCTTGATACGCTCTTCTAATTCAGAGAGTTCATCTCGGCTATCATCACCTGCTCCTAACTCTTTTTGAATAGCCTTCATCTGCTCATTGAGATAATATTCTCGTTGGTTTTTTTCCATTTGCCTTTTAACATGCGAACGAATACGTTTTTCAACCTGCAAAACAGAAATTTCTCCTTCCATGAAGGACAAAACACGTTCAAGACGGGCCCGCACAGGTAAGAGCTCTAATATTTCCTGTTTTTCTGCAAGTTTAATCATCAAATGAGAAGCAATCGTATCGGCAAGCTTAGAAGGATTATCAAGCTGGCCAATCGCATTCACAACTTCAGGAGAGATTTTTTTATTAAGCTTTACATAGTTTTCAAAATAAGTAATCACTGACCTTGAAAGAGCTTCAATCTCAACATCACTCTCTCTAGGTTCTTCTGTAACAGTTGCAAAAGCCTGATGATAACCTTCACTTAAAGCAAATTGACTAATTTTTGCACGTGCAGTTCCTTCAACCAAAACCTTTACAGTACCATCAGGAAGCTTTAAAAGTTGAAGAATATTAGCAAATGTACCAATATGATAAATATCCTCTGATTTTGGATCGTCATCAGAAGCATTTTTTTGTGTCACCAATAGTATTTGCTTATCAACCGCCATCGTTTCTTCAAGAGCACGAATTGATTTTTCGCGGCCCACAAAAAGTGGAACAATCATATGGGGGAAGACAACAATATCACGAAGAGGTAAAACAGCATAAACCCCATCTCTTACTTCATCTATCTTTTCATCAATATATTGCATAACTCTCCTTTCTGGAGCCTATGAGCTATCTACAACAATCAGCCCACCTTTAGAAAACCTCAGCTCTTCACTGTACATGAAGTGGTAATTACTCATAGATAAATCAAGCATTATAATGATATTATTAGAAACACCCATCAAATACCATTCATTACCACCTTTTATCCATTCATTACCACCTTTTATATTGTGCATAGCACAATGTCATGCTGATACATTTTCTTTATCTTCTGCACGTTCTGAGTAAATATAAAGAGGACGCGCTTTCCCATCAACGACATCACTCGAAATAACCACTTTTTGAACGCCTTCAAGAGCCGGTAGCTCAAACATCGTCTCAAGAAGGATCTTCTCCATAATTGAACGTAAACCACGAGCACCAGTTTTACGTTCAATTGCTTTCTTTGCAATAACACGTAAAGCATCTTCATGAAATGCTAACTCGACATTCTCCATTTCAAAAAGACGCTGATATTGCTTTACTAACGCATTTTTAGGTTGTGATAAAATTTGCATGAGGGCGTTAACATCTAAATCCTCTAAGGTAGCGACTATAGGAAGGCGTCCAATAAATTCTGGTATTAAACCAAATTTTATAAGATCTTCAGGCTCTAAATCACGAAAAATTTCACCGACACAACGCTCATCAGGAGCCTTAACGGTTGCAGAAAAACCAATAGAAGTTTTTTCACCACGCCCTGAAATAATCCGTTCTAAACCTGCAAAAGCTCCCCCACAAATGAATAAGATGTTTGTGGTGTCAACCTGAAGAAACTCTTGTTGCGGATGCTTACGTCCACCTTGAGGAGGAACAGAAGCAATCGTTCCTTCCATAATTTTTAATAACGCTTGCTGAACTCCTTCCCCCGAAACATCTCTTGTAATAGAAGGATTATCTGCTTTACGAGAAATCTTATCAACCTCATCGATATAAACAATACCACGCTGTGCACGTTCAACATTATAATCTGCTGCTTGAAGGAGCTTAAGAATAATATTTTCAACATCTTCCCCCACATAACCTGCTTCAGTCAAAGTGGTCGCATCCGCCATCGTAAAAGGCACATCAATAATACGTGCTAATGTTTGTGCAAGATAAGTTTTACCACAACCCGTTGGACCAACAAGAAGAATATTTGATTTAGCCAACTCAATATCATTGCTTTTAGACTGATGCGCCAACCGTTTATAATGATTATGAACAGCAACAGAAAGAACACGCTTTGCATGCTGCTGACCAATAACATAGTCATCAAGAACTGTTATAATTTCCTGTGGCGTAGGAACACCATCACGCACCTTAACCCCAGAAGACTTATTTTCTTCCCGAATAATATCCATGCAAAGCTCTACACATTCATCACAGATAAATACAGTAGGCCCCGCAATGAGCTTACGCACCTCATGCTGACTCTTGCCGCAGAACGAGCAATAGAGAGTATTTTTTGATTCGTTCCCGCTATTGCTAATTTTGCTCATTTTTCTTTCCTTTCACCACAATATATGAACACTTTGCCTTTTCAAAGGAAGCTTTTCATCATGAAAACTAAAAGACATATAGAAAACCATGCATGTCTCAATACTTTTAGGTGTTTCTCTTATTTTGCGATATTTTTTATAAAACTCTTTGATTTAAAGTAGCTATTTTTTCTATAAAAACTCTTAATCTTTTTCTTCTTTTTCAGTTTCTGCACGGTATTGTATAACATCATCAACTAAGCCAAACGCTTTGGCTTCTTCTGCTGTCATAAAATGATCGCGATCGAGAGTTCTCTCTATAATCTCATAATCTTGACTCGTATGTTGAACATAAATTTCATTTAAACGCCGTTTCATCTTTATAATATCTTGCGCATGTCGCTCAATATCTGAAGCTTGACCTTGAAAACCACCAGATGGTTGATGCACCATAATACGTGCGTTTGGCAATGTAAAACGATGACCTTTTGCTCCAGCCGTTAATAATAAAGACCCCATAGATGCCGCTTGCCCCATGCAAAGCGTAGAAACAGGAGGGCGAATAAACTGCATAGTATCATAAATAGCCATACCAGATGTTACAACACCACCTGGAGAATTAATATAAAGACTAATTTCTTTTTTAGGATTTTCCGCTTCCAAAAAAAGCAATTGTGCACAAACAAGCATTGCCATACCATCTTCAACAGGTCCATTAATAAAAATAATCCGTTCCTTTAAAAGACGGGAAAAAATATCATAGGCCCGTTCACCACGATTTGTTTGTTCAATAACCATAGGAACAAGGCTTAATGCTGTTTTCATTGGATCACTCATATTTTTACTTTCCGTTCATATAACAACCGCTCTTTACACATTCAATGTTTTTGTCCATATGTTAACATTACTCTCTTGTGCAAGCTACAATCAAGAGATTGTATAAGATAGATTAAAATCTCAATAGTTAAAATAGCAATAATAACTCTACCTAAACAAATGATGAACATCCGGAATGCGAGATACCGCCCAATGGTAAAAACTTCCTTCCTGAGGTCTTTTCGTAGTCTTTGTCTTTCTGTGAATATGAAAACCTATCAAGCGTGAATCTGTAAGCGGCTTTACGCCAAAAGCTGGTTCAAAAATACGTTCAGTTTTTCGCCCAGTCCAATAATAAAAAGTTTCCTTTTCCTTTGCTTCATGAAAAAAACCATATCGTTTTGCTAATCGTGAAATACCATCATTGCCAAATATTGTAACGCCAAGATTTCCCGGTAAAATCGGCATTTTTTTCCTCTTTAACCAGAACGATCTCCAAACACGACGCTTAAACCCAAGCCAATGAGGAATAATTTCTGCACCTGCCCAATAATCCTCAAATATTTTTATAATAGGGTTATTGGGCGGAAAATAAAGTGCAGAAACGCCTACTCTTGTATTATTTTCTCTTGCCAACCAAACCTTATCCGCATCTGGATGAAATTGTTTAACAAGGTAAACATCTGTATCTAACCAAACACCTTGTTGATATTTCATCAGCATAACACGAAAAAAATCCGAGAACTGAACAATTGTACACCCTAGTTTATCATCAGAAAAATCGGGATCAAGGCGATAAATTGCTGAGCGTGGTAAAATTGATTCGGCTTCATACAGCTCAACACCAGCAGGGAGATTATCTATTTTTTTATCATAACTAAAAAGCTTAACGCGCTGTCCAGTTTTAACCATTGAAGACAAACAAAGCCTATCTACCAATCTTAATTGTCCACTATACCAAAAAGTACAAATATCCATAGATAATACATCAAAAATATTCTAAACTTACGCGAAAGAGCTGTTCAACATCACGAACCCTATCAGCAAGAGCAAAAATCACTATTCTATCACCAGACAAAATACGCGTATCTGCCGAAAGCTGTATTATTGTCTTATTGCGATAAATTGCACCAATTCTCAAACCATCTGATAAATTGAGCTCTGATAATGACTTACCAACCAGTGAAGATGTTTGCATCACTTCAGCTTCAATAATTTCTGCTCGGCCATTAAAAACTGAATGAACAGAACGAATACGCCCACGGCGCATTTGTTGCAAAATTCTCGATATTGTAACACTATGGGGATTAAGATATGCATCCACACCAACAGCACGACTAAATTCTTGATAGGCAACATTATTAATCAATACCATATTGGCTTTGCAGCCCAATCTTTTAGCAATAATAGCGCTTAAGAGATTAACCTGATCTTGATTGGTCAATGTAATCATTAAATCGGACTGATCAATTCCCGCATCTTGAAGAATCACTGGATCTAACACGTTACCGTATAAAACTGTTGTTTTTTCAAGCTGATCAGCAATTGTGAGGGCTCTTTCTCTATGCGCTTCTATAATCTTCAATTTTAATTTATGAAAACGCTTTTCAATAGCCTGTGCAACATAAAGGCCAATGTGACCACCCCCTGCAATAATCATGCGGTGGGCATCTTGTTCTTTATGACCAAAAAGCCCAACAGCACGACGCATCTGTTCACGAGAAACAACAAGATAGGTTATATCACCAACGCGTAATTGCGTTTCTGAATGTGCAACCAATAATTCCGCGCCACGTTTAATAGCAGTAACCGTCGTATGAAGATCTGGAAAAAGCTCTGTTAATTGACGCAAAGGTGTATTAATAACGGGACAATCTTCCATGCATTCCAAAGCTAGTGCCACAATATCATCATTACAAAAATAAAGAACATCTATTGCACCAGGTAAAGCAATACGGCGCAAAACCATTTCCCCAACTTCAACTTCTGGCGAAATAACCACATCAATGGGAATATTCTCTCTGGAAAAAAGCGTCTTATAACGTGGTTCTAAATAAGATTGTGAGCGAATACGAGCAATTTTTGTGGGCACATTAAATAATGAATGTGCTACTTGGCAAGCTACCATATTAACTTCATCAAACAAAGTGACAGCAATCAACATATCAGCTTTGTCTGCATCTGCAGCCAAAAGAACTTCAGGCCGTGAACCGTGACCAACAAAACCTCTCACATCCAATGTATCGCGAATCTTTTCAATTAATCTCGTTTCAATATCAATAACAGTAACATCGTGATTTTCAGCAGCAAGACGCTCTGCTATCCCATAACCAACCTGTCCTGCTCCACAAATAATAATACGCATCGCTTTAAGAAACTCCAAGCGCTTTAAGTTTACGGTGCAAAGCTGAACGCTCCATGCCTATAAATTCAGCAGTACGTGATATATTTCCACCCAAACGCCCAATCTGCGCCACTAAATATCTCTTTTCAAATAATTCTCGAGCTTCACGTAACGGCAAATCCATTATACTTTCATCTGAATCCATTTGAAGACGTGGCAAAGAATCACTTACTTCACTGGGAAGAAAGTCCGCTGTTATAGGACCATCACCATCCCGCACAAGAATAAGAAGACGCTCAATATTATTACGTAATTGCCGCACATTACCCGGCCAAGCGTGCGTTTGCAAAATAGCAATCACATCATCACTGATTGCACGCGGTTTAATCCCAACCTGCTGTGATATTGTTTTTACAAAATGATGTACAAGTTCTGGAATATCTTCACGACGCGCTGAAAGGGGCGGAACAACAATAGGAACAACGGAAAGACGGTGAAAAAGATCCTCCCTAAAGCGCCCATCAGAAATGAGGTTTTCAAGATTTTGCGCTGTCGAAGAAATGATACGGACATCCACCTTAACACGTTTTGTGCCGCCAATTCTCTCAAATGTTTGCCCCGTTAAAACCCGAAGAATCTTCCCTTGAGTCTCACGCGGCATGTCAGCAATTTCATCAAGATATAAGATACCGCCATGAGCTTCCTCTAAGGCACCAATTTTACGCTCTCTTCCCTCCATTTCGCTGCCAAACAGCTCTATTTCCATTCTTTCCGGAGTAATCGTTGCAGCATTTATTGTAACAAATGGCCCATTCGAACGCGTTGAGAGCGCATGAATAGCTCGTGCAACAGTCTCTTTTCCTGCCCCTGAAGGACCTGTTATCATGATGCGACTATTGGTTGGTGCTACTTTTTCTATGATTTGACGCAAATTTTTTATAACTGTCGATTTTCCGAGCAACTCTAATGTCTCGTTCGAACGCTTTCGCAATTCTAAAAGCTCACGTTTTAAATTTGAATTTTCAAGTGTTCTCTCTGCAACCAATACAAGTCTATCAGCTTTAAAAGGTTTTTCAATGAAATCATATGCCCCTCGCTTTATAGCGGAAACAGCCGTCTCAATATTACCATGACCAGAGATCATAACAACCGGAAGAGCCGGATATTGTGTTTTAATTTCATCAAGCAGTGCTAAACCATCGAGACGACTACCCTGTAGCCAAATATCCAAAAAAATGAGCTTTGGAATACGCTCACTAATTTGAGCCAATGCTTCATCAGAGTTACAAGCAACACGCGTTTCATAACCTTCATCATCTAAAATACCAGCAACAAGCTCACGAATATCTGCTTCATCATCAACAATCAAGATATCTGATACCATACTATTCCCCTATCTTATGATTTATGGCTTGTATAATATTACCCTGCTTACCCCCATCCGCTGGAAATATCAAACGGATCATCGCACCACGACCTTCATAAAAACTCTCCGGTGCATCATGAAGCTCCATGAAACCACCGTGATCTTCAATAACTTTGCGCACAATAGCTAACCCCAGCCCTGTTCCTTTTTCCCGCGTTGTTATATAGGGTTCTAATAACTTTTGTCTTTGCTCTTTAGGAAGTCCTTTCCCGTTATCAACAACATCCACAACCACCCATTCTCCCTGACGATAAGAACGGATAAGAATATGACCGTGAATATTTTCCTCTCGCATAACTGAATCTATGGATTCGCTCGCGTTTTTGATAACATTGCAAAAAGCCTGTACAATGAGACGGTTATCAAATGCACCCATAAGTGGTAGAGTTCCTAAATCTTGCTCAAAATGAATATCATGTCGCGTCACCTCTATCAAGAAACATGCTTCGCGCAACAATTCTCGTATATCTAAAATATGCATTTTGGGTTTGGGCATACGTGCAAAAGAGGAAAACTCATCAACCATACGCCCAATATCTCCAACCTGCCGAATAATTGTGTCAATACACCGCTCAAAGACCTCTCTATCTTGTGTAATAGCTTTGTTATAACGTTTACGAATGCGTTCAGCGGATAACTGAATAGGTGTAAGAGGATTTTTAATTTCGTGTGCAATACGCCGCGCAATATCCGCCCACGCCGCTGTACGTTGCGCTGCAACAAGATCTGTAATATCATCAATTGTTAGAACCCAAGATTGCCCTTGTCCATCATCCTCCTCCATCGTAACTTGGACATTACAGACACGCTCTTTTCCTGCAACGTTTAAAGTGACCTGCTCACGATGGTTTTTACGATCCAATGAACGCACAAACTGAAAAACCTGCCAAATTTCAGCGCTTAAAGATAAAAGACTTTTTCCAACAACGCGCTCTGAGCGAATATCAAACATCGCTTCAATAGACCGATTGATAATGGTGATATCACCATTATCATCTATACCTGCTACTCCCGCTGTTACACCCGATAACACAGCTTCAGAAAAACGCCGTCTTTCATCAATTTGATCACGCACTGCAATCAATTCATTACGCCGACTTTTCAATTCACTGACCATGTAATTAAAAGTTTTGGATAATTGCCCAATATCTCCATCTTTTGCTCGTACTGGCACGAAAATTTCCATATTTCCAGAAGCAACATCATCGGCAGCACTAATGAGAAGACGAATAGGACGTACTAAGCGATCAGCAACAGCAATAGCAGCCCAAATGGCTGATAAGAATAAACTAAAAAAAAGACACAAATAAAGCATACCAAATGCAATCTGTGTCAGCAGGCGATTCTCATTTAAATCACGATAACGATCTGTATTAACTTCCGTCAAACGCAAAGCAGATAAAACACCTTTATCAACGTCACGCACCAAATATAAAAATGTGTTTGGAATATTGGTAAATTTTAAAATAATACCAAAATAATCATGGACGCCTGGTTGAAAAGAAAAAGGTCTCGCACTGGTTGCACGTTCAATAAGATGAGAAGGAGGAATTGGCAGTTTATCTTCATCACCAAGAGCACTCGATACAAAAATAGCTCCACTAGAACTTAACAAAAATGCACCACGCAAATTGCGTCCTAGAGCATGACGCGTCAATTGCATCCTATATTCAGCTGGATTACGTTCTAAGAGTTTTTTGTTATCAAGTGCAAATGCCATCGCGTAGGATAAATTTTTTAAATTTTGGAGCATTTCATCTGCATAAGCATTTGCTAAATCAATAGAAGAGCCCACAATTTGCCGCGTTGTTGTATCAAACCATCGATCAAGTCCCAAATTTAGTGCTGGACCCGATACAAGAGCTACAGCAACAGCTGGCATTGTCGCAACAAGTGCAAACAATGAAATAAGGCGCACATGAAGACGCGATCCTGCACGCCTTGAACGCCAAGCACGAATGATCGGTATCATCTCATAAAAAACGATGACAATAAGCCCTAAAACCCAAAAACTATTAATTCCTATAAGAATAAGGGTTACTGTTCTACTGGGAACAACAGGAGTTAATCCAATAAGAATAATAAATGAAACAGAGGCCGTAAGTAAAGCCAATACAATAATTGTAATCCCTAAAAAAATATATACCTTACTTAAACGATACAACTCATCGTTATAAGTATTTTTATCTATGTCTTGAAGATTCGTCACAGATGTTATATTCGTCATGAGCTTACATACCCTTATCCCATTATTCTCATATAACCTTTTGTAGCAAAAATTGACAATACTAATACTACATTTAAAATAGGCAAATATAGTCAACGAGAAAAAACTTCTACATTTTGCAAAATATCTTTAAAATAGACTGTGTTCGACGATACTTTACGAAGGAAATGAGATGCGATTAACAAAACAAACAAATTATGCTCTTCGAATGCTCATGTATTGTGCAGATAATCAGGGAACTCTCAGTCGTGTTCCAGAAATTGCTAAAGCATATGCCGTTTCAGAGCTTT
The DNA here is from genome assembly GCF_042197445.1 of Bartonella sp. AA1HLJMS. Taxonomy (NCBI): domain Bacteria; kingdom Pseudomonadati; phylum Pseudomonadota; class Alphaproteobacteria; order Hyphomicrobiales; family Bartonellaceae; genus Bartonella; species Bartonella sp. AA1HLJMS. The sequence goes on from NZ_JBHIRW010000011.1 coordinate 21,560, forward strand.
TTTTATTTAAAATCCTTCAGCTGCTTGTTCAAGCAGGTTTTATACAAACAGTGCGTGGACGCAATGGTGGAGTTAGATTGGCTAAACCCGCAGCAGAGATTTCAGTCGCTGATGTTGTGAAAGTAACAGAAGACAACTTTTCCCTCGCAGAATGTTTCGATACTGCAGAACCAACTTGCCCCTTGTTTGATTTTTGTGGTTTAAATACCGCACTTCAAAAAGCATTAAATGCTTTTTTTGAGGTGTTATCCGTGATATCCCTTGCTGATCTACAACAACCATCCTTTCAAAATCATTTTAAAATTAATGACAAAAAAGCAAACTAAGATTATAATACAAGGAGATTAAGTATTTCTATTGCAGCAATAATATTAGCCGCTGGACGGGGTGAAAGAGCAGGATCTCCCCATAAAATTCCAAAACAATATCGGCTTCTAGGACAAAAGCCAATTATTTATCATACCGTGCATTGTTTTTTGCAGCATCCAGCTATCACAACAATTATTCTTGTTATTCATCCAGAAGATCGTCAAATCTGTGAACAAGCTATTGACGATTTTAAAGAGCGCCTTATTATCGTTGAAGGAGGCAATACACGTCAAATCTCTACCTTATATGGACTTCAGGCACTCAAAAAATTTGCCCCCCAATATGTGCATATTCATGATGGTGCACGCCCTTTTATCGAAAACAAGCTTCTTAATAACATTCACAACACTATCACGCCTCAAGAAGGTGTTCTTCCTGTTCTGCCCATCTCTGATACCCTTAAACGTATAAATAATCAGCATGTTTTAGAAACAATTCCCCGTACCCATCTTTATAGTGCACAAACTCCACAGTGTTTTCCCTTTGAACATATCTTAGCGGCCCATAAACAAGCAAAACAAGCTTGCAAACAAGAATTCACTGACGATTCTGCAATTGCCGAATGGTTTGGAATTCCTATGCGTACCATTCCTGGGGATCCTAACAACATAAAAATTACATGGCATGAAGATTTTAATACTGCACATTTATATCTCCAAAAGAAAATGCAAATATTTCCTGATATTCGTACCGGCAATGGTTATGATGTTCACTCTTTTGAGGATGGTGATTTTCTTATATTATGTGGTATAAAAATCCCTTTTCATAAAAAATTAAATGGACACTCCGATGCGGATGTTGCTCTTCATGCATTAACAGATGCCCTTCTTGCAACTCAAGGTGCTGGAGATATCGGTACACATTTTCCTCCCTCTGATCCTCAATGGAAAAATGTATCATCAGAAATTTTTCTCCGTCATGCTCTTGATATTATAAAACAAGCAGGTGGTCGTATCGCCAATGTTGATATCACAATTATCGCTGAAAATCCTAAAATTAGTCCATATCGTCATGCCATGACAGAAAATCTTATAACAATACTTGCAATAACACCTGATCGAATCTCTATCAAAGCAACAACAAATGAAAGGCTTGGATTTATTGGTCGTGGTGAGGGAATTGCTGCTCTTGCAACAGTGAGCGTCCTTTATTCAGGAGAAATTCCCCAATGACATATCTTTGTGAAAAACACGCACATGAAGTCCTTAATACCTTTCGCCAAAAAGGTTTGCTGTTAACAACTGTAGAGTCTTGTACAGGGGGACTCATTGCTGCATGCCTCACAAATATTGCAGGATCGTCAGATGTTCTCGATTGTGGATTTGTTGTTTATTCAAATGAATCTAAAATACGCCTTGTTGGCGTTTGTGCTGAACTTATAAGAACCTATGGTGCCGTTTCAAAAGAAGTTGCTCTTGCAATGGCTGAGGGTGGATTAAAACATTCACAAGCTGACATTGCAGTTTCTGTAACAGGAATTGCTGGTCCAGGAGGTGCAAGTCTTGATAAACCTGTAGGACTTGTGCATTGCGCAGTTGCTTACAAAAACCACTCTCCCCTGCACAAAGAAATGCACTTTGCTCATCTTAATCGCAATGCTATCCGCCACGCAACTGTTGAAAATGCTTTTAAAATGATTCTGGAATTGCTTCACTGAATTCCCCATACTAATTTCAAAATTCTTTATTCCCCATCGTGTCTATAATCGTCAACATCTTGAAAAAATTTTATTGTATCACAACCTGAAAATGAAAGATCTGAATAGCGTAAAGTTATCTCACTTCAGTCCTGTGTAGGTTGAATTAATCAAATTTATTCACTTGCACGCCACAAGAGAAAAAACTGTATAAATAAAATGATTAAAGAAAGAGACACTTGTACTTCTCTCAAGTGCTAAGAGCTGGCACAACATCTTGAGAGATGGCAAATAAATGATACAGGAGGAATTCTTCATAAGTGTACAGATGTAGATTTTATATACTTTTACGAGAATCTATACTATTTATTATGAGCACTATTATGAAATGGGTATGACGCAAGCAGGTTCTATTTGGGCGTTTTGTTTAATGAGTGTGCATCCATTAAAAAAGAGAGAAACAAAAGCATGAAGCTGTGCATCATCTTCATCATTTAAAATGATATTCCTTCAATATACTTTTGAAAGCTGAATTAAAAACAAATAGTAAAGATGGAAACCGGTTTTCACCTTCACGCTGTTTAAGCAATAGGTATTGTTAAAAAATAACAGAATAGACTATGTTACCGTAGAGCCATAAATCTGATGCGCACGCTTCTCAAAAGCCTCGGTAAATTTACGAAACGCAATATCAAACATTGAGCCCATCACTAATCCAAGCGTTTTACTTTTAAACTCATAATCAATAAAAAACTCTACATTACATGCATTGGTATTTTCAATATCATGAAAGGCCCAACGATTTTCAAGATATTTGAATGGACCATCAATATATTTAACTTCTATAAGACTTTTTTCCGACTGAAGAAATACTTGAGTCGTAAAAGTTTCACGAATAATCTTATAGCCAACGGTCATATCCGCAAGAAGCAATATTTTTTTTCCATATTCTTTTCGAGAACGTATTATTAAAGACTCACACATTGGTAAAAATTCAGGATAACGCTCAATATCTGAAACCAGATCAAACATTTCACTGGCACTATGGGTGATCTGCCGATGTATTGTAAAAATCGGCATAATTATCTCTGTAAGGAAAATTTTTCATCACGCGCTTTTTGCAAAATGGCAAAATCATCTCCAGCATGATGAGATGAACGCGTTAGAGGATTGGAGGCCATATGTAAAAATCCTTTTACTTTACCAATCTTGGCAAAAGACTCAAATTCTTCAGGAGGCACAAAACGAACAACTGGATGATGTTTTCGTGTAGGCTGCAAATATTGTCCAATTGTCATAAAGTCAACATCAGCAGCGCGCAAATCATCCATCAATTGCAAAACTTCATTTCGCTCCTCCCCGAGGCCAACCATAATTCCCGATTTTGTAAAAATTGTTGGATCAAGTTCTTTAACACGTTGTAACAAACGAATTGAATGAAAATAACGTGCCCCTGGACGGACCTTCAAATATTTAGAAGGAACTGTTTCTAAGTTATGATTAAAAACATCAGGCTTAGCAGCAACAACAACTTCTAAAGCGCCATCCTTATGACGAAAATCAGGTGTAAGAACTTCAATTGTTGTTTTAGGAGTTTTTTGACGAATCGCATAAATAACTTTTGCAAAATGCTCAGCACCACCATCAGCAAGATCATCACGATCAACAGATGTAATGACAACATGTTTTAATTCCATCCTTGCAACAGCATCAGCGACACGTTCTGGCTCATTATCATCAACGGCAAGTGGAATACCTGTTGCAACGTTACAAAAAGCACAAGCACGCGTACATATTTCACCTAAAATCATAAAGCTAGCATGCCTCTGGCTCCAACATTCGCCAATATTAGGACAACCAGCTTCTTCACATACAGTCACTAGCTTATGCGTACGTACAATACCATGTGTTTCCTTATAAATTGGTGATGTTGGCGCTTTTACACGAATCCAATCTGGCTTTTTTTGAACGCTTGTATCAGGACGATGTGCCTTTTCAGGATGACGCAATCGTCTATTTGCAACTCTATCAACAACCGTAACCATTTAAGCCTTTGCCTTATAAATACGAAGTAACAATCAAAAATATAAAACTTTTCATACAATCCAGTCATCAAGCGTTTAAAACTTGACCATAAGCATCTAATACACTTTCTTTCATCATTTCCGATAAGGTCGGATGTGGAAAGACAGTATGCATTAATTCTTCTTCTGTTGTTTCAAGATTCATAGCAATAACAAAACCCTGTATCAATTCTGTTACCTCAGCCCCTACCATATGGGCCCCGAGAAGCTGTCCTGTTTTTTTATCAAAAATCGTTTTTACTAACCCCTGATCTTCACCCAAAGCAATCGCCTTACCATTCGCAGCAAAAGAATAACGACCAATCCGTATATCATAACCTGCTTCTTTTGCTGCCGCTTCTGAAAGCCCTACAGAGGCAACCTGTGGTGTACAATATGTACACCCTGGAATTTTTCTTTTATCAAGTGGATGAGCTCTTTTCAAACCTGCAAGATGCTCAATACATATCACACCTTCTTCTTCTGCTTTATGGGCCAACATAGGAGGGCCTGCTACATCACCAATAGCATAAATACCTTCCACCCCCGTCCAACTCCATTCATCAGTTACAATGCAGCCGCGATCGGTTTTTATTCCCAAAGCTTCTAAACCAAGATTCTCAATATTACCTTGCACCCCAACAGCGGAAATCAACCGGTCAACAGTTATTGACTCTATTTTACCTTGAACATCAATATGTACACTTACAGAATCGGAAGATTTTTCAACCTTTGTTACTTTTGCTTGACGAAGAATACGTAAACCTTTTTTCTCTAACTGTTTACGAGCAAACGTTGAAATTTCAATATCTTCAGCAGGCATGATATGGGGCATCATTTCAACAACAGTTACTGTCGCCCCCATATCATGATAAAAAGAAGCAAATTCAATGCCAATAGCCCCAGACCCTATAACCAAAAGCGATTTTGGCATTGCTGGCGGTATCATAGCTTCAAAATAAGTCCAAATGAGTTTTCCATCTGGCTCAATACCAGGAAGGACACGAGGACGTGCGCCCGTTGCAATAATGATATGCTTTGCTTGATAAGTTCCCTCCCCTAACGTCCCTTTAGGGACTGGATTTTGCGGTTGCATAATCGGTTTGGAGGATGAAGAAACCATAATTTCCGCAGGAAGGCTTCCCTTTGCTTCTTTAGTAAGCTTTGCTTCACCCCAGATAATATCAATTTTGTTTTTTTTCATTAAAAAACCAACACCAGCATTTAAACGTGCTGAAACACCCCGTGAACGTGCCACAACATCTTTGATGTTTGCCTCAATTGAACCATTAATTTTTAATCCATAATTTGTCGCATGTTCAGCAAAATGTTTCATTTCCGCTGAACGTAGAAGGGCCTTTGTTGGAATACATCCCCAATTTAAACAGATCCCTCCCAAATGTTCACGTTCAACAATCGCAGTCTTAAAGCCACATTGTGCTGCACGAATTGCGGTTACATATCCGCCTGGACCTGATCCAATCACAATTACATCATAAAGATTTGCCACAGTAATTCCTCCATGGATATATAAAAAACGGATATGCATTTTTTGAACTTAAGACTGTAAAACAACATGAGAGAATTATCTTATGTCTTTGCTTTAAGCTTCACGTAAATGCTTTACCCAAACCAGAAATAGCAATAACATTGCTCTTTAAACTCTTTAAATTTGTTTCTATTCTCCTAACACGCTTTCTCACAATTTACGTGAAGAACTGTTAAACAGTTCAAACCAACATTGCTAATGGATTTTCAATCATCTTCTTAAAAGTCCGCGCGAGCTCTGCTGCTAAAGCACCATCGACAGCACGATGATCCGCAGAAAGCGTAACTGACATAACTGTCGCAATAACTAATGCACCATTTTTAACAACGGCGCGTTGCTCCCCTGCACCAATCGCAAAAATCGTCGCATGCGGTGGATTAAGAATAGCCGAAAAACTTTTTATACCATACATCCCCATATTTGATACAGCTGTTGTTCCACCCTGATATTCTTCCATTTTTAACTTGCCCTCGCGCGCACGCTTTGCAAAATCCTTCATCTCTTTGGAAATAAGTGATAACGGCTTTTTCTCTGCATGGCGAATAATTGGTGTAATTAATCCATTGGGAATAGAAACAGCAACCCCAACATCACAATGTTTATGATGAAGCATCCCGCCTTCAAGCCAAGAAACATTCGCATCAGGAACCGCTTTCAAAGAAAGTGCGACAGCTTTGATCACCATATCATTAACAGAAAGCTTATAAGTAGGCTGAGTTTCTTCCTGCCCCTTAACCATTGGAGCAGCAGCATTTAGTTGTGTACGCAGTGCTAATAGCGCATCAAGTTCACAATCTACCGTTACATAGAAATGTGGGACTCTCTGTTTTGATTCCACCAAACGTGTCGCGATTGTTTTACGCATATTATTATGGGGAGCGAAGCTATATTCATCCTCTTTGAAGAGTTTCAATATCTGTTTGTCCGAAGCACCTGTAGCTATTAGCTCCCCTATCGATGATGAATAAGACACTTTAGACATATCGCTGCTCACAGCTTTTTCTACATCGCGCTTAATAATACGCCCATGCGGACCACTTCCAGAAATAAGGGATAAATCAAGACCTGCCTGAGATGCTAATCGCCGCGCTAAGGGAGAGGCAAAAAGACGAGCTTCCTTTTTATCTTGCTGTATTAATTGCCCAGTTGATGATTCGTGAGACATTTTTATTCCCTTTGAGTCCGTCTGTTTCAGAGAATCTGTCTGTTTGATGCCCTCTGGTTTTTGTCTTGTAGAAGAAGAGATTTCTTCTGCAACTTTTGCAGCTTCAGCTAAATCTTCACCTTCTTCTGCTAAAACAACAATTAAAGCATTTACTTTAACGCCTTGTGTTCCAGCAGGAACAACAATTTTAGCAACCCTACCTTCATCAACGGCTTCGACTTCCATTGTCGCTTTATCCGTCTCAATTTCAGCAATAACATCACCAGAGGAAACCTTATCTCCCTCCTTAATATTCCATTTTGTTAAATTTCCCTCTTCCATCGTAGGGGAAAGCGCTGGCATTGTAATTTTAATGGGCATTATGCTTTCCTCCGTTATGCTCTGTATGTCACAGCCTTAACGGCCTCAATAATTTCAGCAGTATTAGGCAAAGCCAACTTCTCAAGATTAGCGGCATAAGGCATCGGAACATCTTTACCAGAAATCGTAGCAATTGGTGCATCAAGATAGTCAAAAGCCTGCTGCATAACACGCGTTGCTATTTCAGTTCCCACAGATGACTGAGGAAATCCCTCTTCAATTGTTACCAAACGACCTGTTTTTTTAACTGACGAAAGAATTGTTGGAAGATCCATCGGGCGAATGGTTCGTAAATCAATCAATTCAACATCAATACCAAGTTTTTCAATTTCTGGTAACGCTTGAACAGCATAATGCATCCCAATTCCACATGCAACAATCGTCACATCTTGTCCAGACTTATGAATACGTGCCTTACCAATAGGCAAAAGAAAATCATCCAGTTGAGGAACATCAAATTGATGCCCATACAAAATCTCATTTTCAAGGAAAATAACAGGATTATCATCACGAATAGCAGATTTCAGCAAACCTTTTGCATCTGCAGCACTATAAGGCATGACAACTTTCAAACCTGGTACATGACTATACCATGCAGCATAACATTGAGAATGTTGAGCACCAACACGGGCAGCCGCGCCATTGGGACCTCGGAAAACCATAGGAGCGGTCATTTGTCCACCAGACATATAACGTGTTTTGGCTGCTGAGTTAATAATTTGGTCCATCGCCTGCATCGCAAAATTAAAGGTCATAAACTCGACAATAGGACGTAACCCACCAAAAGCAGCCCCGACAGCCAGCCCAGCAAAGCCGTGTTCTGTAATTGGGGTATCAATAACTCGGCGTTCTCCGAATTCTTCCAACAAACCTTGACTAACCTTATAGGCACCTTGATATTGCGCGACTTCTTCCCCCATAAGAAAAACTGTTTCATCACGCCGCATTTCTTCAGCCAAAGCCTGATTAAGCGCTTCACGAACTGTCATTGTAACCATTTGTGTTCCCGCTGGAATATCAAAATTAAGAGATGTATCAAAAGTAGGAGCAGCCTGCGGAACTGACAAAGGCAGAGAAAGAGCAGATTCCTTAGTTTTTTGTGCTGTATCAGTAGGTTGCGAAATATCCTCAGCACGCTCACCTTCTTCTAACAAAATTGCAATAACAGTGTTAACCCTTACGCCTTCTGAACCTTCAGGCACAAAAATTTTACCAAGAGTACCTTCATCAACGGCCTCTACTTCCATTGTAGCCTTATCCGTTTCAATTTCAGCAATAACATCGCCAGAGCTAACCTTATCACCTTCTTTCTTGAGCCATTTAGACAGTTTACCTTCTTCCATAGTTGGTGAAAGCGTCGGCATCAAAATATCAATAGACATACTTGCTTCCCTCGCATCAAACTAAAATATCAGTATAGAGCTCAGAAGCATCTGGCTCTTGATCACTTTGTGCAAAATCTACCGCATCAGCAACAATTGCACGGACCTCTTTCTCAATAGATTTTAAATCGTCTTCGCTCGCCCAATTTTTTTTAAGAATCCGACTTTTTACTTGATCAATCGGATCGTGCTCCTCTTTTATTTTTTGGACTTCTTCCTTTGAACGATATTTTGCTGGATCAGACATGGAATGACCACGATAGCGATAGGTCTGCATATCAAGAATGATCGGTCCTTTACCTGAGCGTGCCCAAGAAATTGCTTCATCAGCAGCTCCTTTTACTGATCGAACATCCATACCGTCAACAACAATACCTGGAATTTCAAAAGAAAGACCACGTCGTGAAAAATCAGTTTCTGCAGATGCACGTGAAACTGACGTTCCCATAGCATACTGATTGTTTTCAATAATATAAACAACGGGAAGCTTCCAAAGTGAAGCCATATTAAAACTCTCGTAAACCTGCCCCTGATTTGCAGCACCATCACCAAAATAAACCAATGTCACATTATCTTTACCAAGGTACTGATTCGAAAATGCCAAACCTGAACCAATGGGAACCTGCGCACCAACAATACCATGTCCCCCATAAAAGTTCTTTTCTTTAGAGAACATATGCATCGAGCCACCTTTCCCTTTGGAAAAGCCACCTTGACGTCCCGTTAATTCTGCCATAACACCACGCGGACTCATCCCAACCGCTAACATATGACCATGATCACGGTAAGACGTAATAACCTGATCACCTTCTTTTGCCGCTTTCAATGTTCCTATAACAACGGCTTCCTGACCAATATAAAGGTGACAAAATCCCCCAATAAGCCCCATACCATAAAGTTGTCCTGCTTTTTCTTCAAAACGGCGAATTAAAAGCATTTCACGATAAGCATCAAGTTCTTCTTCTTTTGTAAAATCTGCTATTGGTGCTTTCTTTGTGGTGCTTGATAATGCAGTGCGCGCCACCGACGCAGAATTTTTTTTAAGTTGTTCTGCCATATTAAACTCCCTTTTATGATTATTTAGGAATAACCTTTACGAACAAAAGTTACAAGCCTTATCAATCCGGCTTAAACAATATCATTGCTGATTGTTGTTTAAATTAAGCGATTTTTCATTTACCTTTAGTATCAATTTCAAGGTATTAAGATTGTCAGTTCATTTGGCTTAGAAAAGTTCAAATTCTTTCGGACATACTCATCCAACATATCTTTTTCTATATGCCCGTTGCGTAAAAGAGAAATACGCTTTTCCATGAATATCCGCTCAGCTTCTATTTTATGAAGCTCCTTTTCTAATTCGCTAATATGCTGATTAACTTCACTGCGTGAATACAATCCATACTCACCATGATAAATGTGATAACTGAAATAGCTTAAGACTCCCACCGTCATAAGAGGTAGTACAAAGCGTACTTTGATTGATCGACGTTTCTGCTTTGTCCACATAAAATAGCACAGTCTTTACAGCAAAATTTCTTGATATTTTGCCCAACTATGCATGATTTTGATTAATACCTCATTACCAAATCTACACCAAAATAATTTGTTATTTCAATTTATCCCCCCCCTTAATACGATCAAAGTAAGTTGAATGCCTCACTTTTTATATTATAAATATTGGATATCCTCTAATTTGTAGATTTTTTCCCAAAATTTCCTGTTAAAATAAAGATAAAATCAATCAATGCCCAAGGTACAGTTATAAGCCCCCCTAATCCCAGAGACATTATAGTTATAAGAAACATAGCAAGAGCCGTTCCCAGTTTATTTGCCATAAAGCGGTGAATCCCAAAAGCCCCGAAAAAAAATTAAGATTGCCAAAGCCAATCTTGATTGTTCTAATATTTTTCGATGAAAAATAGGGATAACAGACTTAATGCTATCTCCTTCACATACAAAATCAATCGCATCATCTATATTAGGCGCTTTTTTCCCTAACCAATCCTCACGCAAAAATTGGTAACGCTTGCCATCATCTCCCGAAACGAGATAAGCCTCTCGATCACGACCAATAATCTTACCTTTCATCCTTGCCCACCTATAAAGCTGCTCCTTATGTGTTATTCATAAAGAGATTATTTCTAAATTCAATAATATGCGAATTAACCTCACGGTATAAATAAAACGCATAAAAACTATGATAAACGTGTAATTGAAATAAGTTTGAAGCCCCCCAATAATCCAATGTTTCCCGCTGCTATAAGCTGCAACCTAAAGTACGCTGTAATTGATTTGCGCCTTTGTATTACCCATATAAAATAGCACTGTCCTTTTCAATATTTTTATTCAACTGTGCACAGTCTTTTAATCTCTCCTTAAAAAGGTATAGAGACATAGTTCGGCATTAATCAACTTAATATATTTATAAAAATAAAAAGCGGGCTAAATTACCTTTTTTATTATAAGATTTTCACAAATCTGTAATCTGATTCCCATCTTTATCCGTAAATCTTCCACCAAGAATGACTATAAAATCAACAATTGCCCAAATGCCGGTAATTATCAATCCAAACAATGATAAAGATAAAACGAGCATTAAAGTACCCGTCCGAACTCTCCCAACCATAAAGCGATGAACACCAAAGATACCTGCAACCCAACAAAGCAGTGCGAACATTATCTTTGTGTTCTCTGTACCTGATCTCAACAATGGAAAAACAGAACTGACAACACCCCCTTCATAGACAAAATCAACCGCATCACCAATCCTTGGTGGTTTCTTTCCCAACCAATCCCAAGTCGCAAACTGATAACGCTTACCGTCATCACCCGAAACGAGATACATTCCTTGATCTTGAGTAATAATCACACCTCTCATCTTAATCCCTATAAATTTAAATACCCATAAAATTACTATGCATATGCCTTTGATAAGAAATCTCAATTTCATAATCTAAATGATCTTATACTTTCATATTTTTTGCTCACAACTATACACGATATAAATCACCAGCATAATGCGCTTGGGCTCCTAGCATTTCTTCAATACGAATAAGTTGATTGTATTTTGCTAATCTATCCGAACGTGCAAGAGAACCTGTTTTAATTTGTCCACAATTCGTTGCAACAGCAAGATCTGCAATGAAAGAATCCTCTGTCTCGCCTGAACGATGAGATATAATGGCACGATAACCTGCTTTATGTGCTACTTCTACAGCATCGAGTGTTTCACTCAATGTACCAATTTGATTAACTTTTATGAGAATAGAATTGCCTACCCCCATTTTGATACCATCACGCAAACGTGCTGAATTCGTTACAAACAAATCATCGCCAACAAGCTGACATTTTTCTCCAATTGTGTCAGTAAGTAGCTTCCAACCTTCCCAATCATCCTCTGCCATTCCATCTTCAATTGTAATAATAGGATAATTTTTCACAAGATGCGCTAAATAATCTACCTGCTCTTGGATGTCTCGGCATTTCCCCTCACCTTTATAAAAATACGAACCATTTTTATAAAATTCGGTTGAAGCACAGTCTAAACCAATGGCAATTTGTTCACCTGGTTTATAACCACATATCATGATAGATTCCATAATAAAATCAATTGCTTGATCAGCACTTTTAAATTGAGGAGCAAAACCACCTTCATCACCAACATTGGTATTATAACCCGCATCTTTTAAACGCTTTTTCAATGCATGGAAAATCTCAGCGCCATAACGGATAGCTTCTTTTACAGTAGGAGCTCCTATAGGAATAATCATAAACTCTTGAAAATCAATCAAATTATCAGCATGAACACCACCATTAATAATATTCATCATGGGGGTTGGAAGAATATGCGCTTGTGTACCACCAATATAACGATACAAAGGTAAATTTAATGAATCCGCAGCTGCTTTTGCAACAGCTAATGAAACACCAAGAAGCGCATTGGCACCAAGACGGGCTTTGTTTGGCGTTCCATCCAAAGCAATCATTGCTTGATCAATAGCAATTTGATTTGTTGCATCCCGCCCACCAAGTTCTTCAAGAATTTCGCCATTAACTGCAGCAACCGCTTTTTCAACACCTTTCCCTTGATAGCGCAAACCACCATCACGAAGCTCTATAGCCTCGTGTGCTCCTGTTGAAGCTCCCGAAGGAACCAGAGCGCGACCAAAAGCTCCATTCTCCAAATGAACATCAACTTCTACCGTTGGATTACCACGGCTATCAAGAACTTCACGCCCAATGATATCGACAATTATAGTCATATGTGTTTCCTTATCCAATAAAAGTCTCGATTCATTTATAATGCCCTATTAATGAAATATTTTTTCTCTTCTCAGCTCAACTTTTTTGACAGATAATCAAATTCCATTAAAGTCTCAAGCAATCTTTGTAAATCATCAACTTTAACCATATTAGGTCCATCAGAAGGTGCATTATCTGGATCTTGATGTGTTTCTAAAAAAATACCAGCTACCCCAACAGAGACAGCTGCACGCGCTAAAATTTCAACAAATTGACGCTGCCCACCAGATGAAGCCCCCTGCCCCCCAGGTTCTTGAACAGAATGCGTTGCATCAAAAATAACAGGAGCACCAAATGAACGTAAAATAGGCAACGAACGCATATCAGAAATAAGTCGGTTGTAACCAAATGACGTGCCTCGCTCACAAAGCATAACATTCGGATTACCACTGTAAACAACCTTTTTTAAAACATTCTCCATGTCCCACGGCGCTAAAAACTGACCTTTTTTAATGTTAATAACACATTCTGTTTTGGCGGCTGCTACCAAAAGATCTGTTTGACGACATAAAAAAGCCGGTATTTGTAAAATATCAACTGTAGAAGAAACAATTGTACATTGCTCTTCTGTATGCACATCAGTTAATATGGGACAATTAAACTCTTTTTTTAAATCAGAAAAAATGGACATTGCTTTTTCAAGACCAATACCACGTGCCGCCCCCAAAGAGGTTCTGTTGGCTTTATCGTAACTTGATTTATAAACAAACCCGATACCAAGCTGATCGGTAATTGTTTTAATACGACCAGCCATTTCAAAAGCATGATCACGACTTTCCATCTGACACGGCCCTGCAATTAATGAAAGAGGCATTTCATTTGAAAAAATCATATTTCCAACTTTCACACGGGCATTTGGTTTAGTCATTTTATCCCTCAAAAGCAAAGTAACCCAATTTATGCATTAAACTAATCGACTTTGTTCTACAGCAGCTTCAATAAAAGAAGAAAAAAGCGGATGTGGATCAAAAGGACGGGATTTTAATTCTGGATGATATTGAACACCAATAAACCATGGATGATCTACATATTCTATCGTTTCTGGTAAAATACCATCAGGAGACATCCCAGAAAAAATCAAACCACACTGTTCTAACTTATCCTTATAATCAATATTGACCTCATAACGATGACGATGTCGCTCGACAATCTTGGTCACCCCATAAATTTGAGCAATATGACTCTCTTCTTTTAATTCAGCAGCAAAAGCACCAAGGCGCATCGAACCGCCGAGATCACCATTTCTTGTACGTTTTTCAAGGACGTCTCCTTTAAGCCATTCTGTCATTAAACCTACAATTGGATTGTCTGTTTCGCAAAACTCACTCGATGAAGCATTCTCAATCTGTGCAATATTGCGCGCAGCTTCTATACAAGCTAATTGCATCCCAAAACAAATCCCTAAAAATGGAACTTTACGCTCTCGCGCAAATTGAATTGCTCGAATCTTCCCTTCTGCCCCTCGTGCCCCAAAAGCACCTGGAACCAAAATTCCATGGGCTTTTTGTAAAGCTGAAACAGAATCTTCTTTTTCAAAAAGCTCCGAATCAATCCACTCAATATTAACCTTCACTCTATTCGCTAAACCACCATGCGCAATCGCTTCAATAAGAGATTTATAAGCATCCTTTAAGCCCGTATATTTTCCCACAACAGCAATCGTAACTTCTCCTTCAGGATGGTGAATACGATGCGTAATATCTTCCCAACGATCCATCTTGGGGGAAGGTGCCGAATCGATTCCAAAAGCGCAAAGAACTTCAGAGTCCAAACCCTCCTTATGGTATGCCATAGGAACATCATAAATTGTTGGCATATCTAATGCCTGAATGACTGCATTGGAGCGAACATTGCAAAAAAGTGATAATTTGCACCGTTCTGTTTCTGGAATAGATCGATCTGCACGTACAAGCAAAATATCAGGAGAAATACCAACTGCTTGCAATTCTTTGACAGAATGTTGTGTTGGTTTCGTTTTTAATTCACCTGCTGAAGGAATATAAGGCATTAATGTGAGATGGACATAAACGACATTTTGTCTCGGTAGCTCATTGCGAAGCTGACGAATCGCTTCTAGAAAAGGCATTGCTTCAATATCACCAACCGTTCCACCTATCTCACACAAAACAAAATCAAATTCTTCATTTCCCATCGTAATGAATCTCTTAATTTCATCCGTAACATGAGGAATAACCTGGACTGTTGCCCCCAAATAATCACCACGCCGCTCTCGTTCAATGATATTGCGATAAATACGCCCTGTTGTAATATTATCTTGGCTATTTGCAGAACGCCCAGTAAAACGCTCATAATGACCAAGATCAAGATCCGTTTCTGCACCATCATCGGTTACAAATACTTCACCATGTTGATAAGGTGACATCGTACCTGGATCAACATTTAAATAAGGATCAAGTTTGCGAAGACGTACGCGATAGCCACGAGCCTGTAATAACGCTGCTAACGCCGCCGCTGCGATGCCTTTTCCAAGGGAAGAAACCACACCACCAGTAATAAAAACATAACGTGCCATGGGCTTATGGTGATAAGCAATTTATAATGATTTTTCCAGCAAAAAATGCAAAAAGAAACAATTTTCCTTCTAAAATAAAAAAGGCGAAAAAATCACCTTTTTTAAAAAGTCTATGTTTTCTTAAAAAACTATTTTGTACTGTTATCGGGAACTGTATTTTCAAGAACCTGAGGAACTGGACTTTCTACTTCAGGATTTGTGAACTGTTTCTGTTCCTGCGAAGAATTCGAAGTGCCTCCTAGCTGTTCAAGAATAGAAGGGGGAGTCTCACCATCTGATGATGGGACTGATCCTGAGTCTTTATTGGTAGAATTCTGCTCTGAATTAACTGGTATACGCTTTAAAATATCAGAACTAGAATTTGATATATTACTCACCACGGTAAGTCCAATAGATACAACAAAAAAACAACAGGCTAAAATAGCAGTCAAACGTGTTAAAGGGTTTCGAGATCCACGAGTTTTCATCAACCCTGAGCTATTACTCACACCTAACCCACCACCTTCTGAAGGTTGAATTAATATAATACCAACCAAAGTAATCACAATCAAAAAATGAATAACTATAAGTACTGTTTGCATAAACCCTGCTCTTTAAATAACTCTTTAATAGCTATTTACACATAAATAACGCACAATCCAAGGGGAAACTCAAATTTCTCTGCTATAGTTTACGACAAACATCGCAAATAGTTAAAAAATCAATCGCTTTTAAGCTTGCTCCACCTATCAAAGCACCATTAACATGAGCAATGCTTAAAAGCTCAAATGCATTGGATGGCTTTACGGATCCACCATAAAGCAAACGTATCTTATTGCCTTCATCACCAAAACGAGAGCGCACCCTATCACGAATGAAATGATGTACTTTTGCAATATCTTCTGGAGTCGCTGTGTTGCCGGTGCCTATCGCCCAAACTGGTTCATAAGCGATAATGGTATTCTCTGCTGTTGCATCATCTGGGAGAGATTCTTCAAGCTGCTGCGTGAGAATATCCAGTACTTTATTATTATTACGCTCCTCCAATGTTTCACCAATACATACAAGAGCCACAAGACCTGCTCGCCACGCAGCTTGCACTTTGGCACAGACAATCGCATCATTTTCCTGGTACACTGTACGACGTTCTGAATGCCCAATAATAACATGACTTGCTCCCGCTTCTTTAAGCATAAAAGCTGAAATATCTCCAGTATAAGGACCATGATCATCAAAGTGACAATTTTGTCCTCCCAAAAGGAGATTTTCACCATTCAGCGTATTAGAAGCACGCGATAAAAGCGTTGCTGGAACACAAATAAGCGCCTCAAAAAGATGACCTAGATCAGAGCTAACGCCTGTAGCAATAGCACGCAACTCTCCAAGCGATTCACTCGTTCCATTCATTTTCCAATTTCCAGCAAGAAAAGGCCGAATATTTTGAGACATATTTTCACCTCAAGAGCTTTTACAATACATTGTTTATCTGTAGTTACCAAATTATAAAATGAAAGCAAGTCTTTAAAGCTTGCATCTTTCATCTCTTTATTGCAAATTCCATTACAGCTTTGATAATAACTCACATTAAAAATGGACTTGAACAATGCTTGACATCATAAGAAATGCTACAAATTCTTGGATTTTTAGAATTTTCCTTGCTATTTTACTCTTATGCTTCATTCTTTTATGGGGGGTACCGCAGTTACACAAAAAAAGTGAAAGAGATCTTATTACTTCTGGAAAGTCCACAGTAACTGTCGATGATTATCGTCTTGCACTCGCCGATCAAAGCGCACGTTTAGCATATGCTGCTCATCTTGGACGAATGTTTACAACAAATGAAATGCAGCAATACCAAATTCCTGCTTTTGTATTTAATCAATTACAACAAAATGTACTGCTTGATGAACAAGCACGTAAAATGAAAATAAGTCTTTCAAAAGATACAATAGCTCATACGATTGGTTCTGATAAAATGTTCCAAGTAAATGGCACTTTTGATAAAAACTTGTTTTATAACTATCTTCAGCATTTACACATTAGTGAAAGTGCTTTTCTTAATTATTACACCAAACAAGAAAAGCGTAATCAGCTTATTGCTGCTTTACTTTCTGATATGAAGGCACCAAATCTCTTTTATAAAGCACTTGCTCTTTATCAAGGAGAAATGCGTATTGCTGATTATCTCGTTATTGATCTAAAAGAAAAGGAAACAATTGCTGATCCTGATTACGAAACATTACAAAAATGGTTTGAAACACATCAAAGTCAATTTCGTGCTCCAGAATACCGTACTGTCTCTTTGCTATCTATGGAACTTAATGATTTTGTAAAACCTAAAGATATCTCAACAGATGAGGCGAAAGCCTATTATACACAAAATGCTTCACGTTTTGTAACGCCTGAAAAGCGTACATTCGAAGAACTGCGATTCCCCTCACGCGAAGAAGCCGATAATGCAGCAAAAAAAATAGCTGATGGATTGAGTTTTGATGAACTGGTAAAAGCTGAAAAAAAGACTCTTAATGACATAAAAAAAGGTCCTCTCGCAGAAAATGAACTTCCTAATCATCTGACATCTGAAATTTTTGAACTTCAACAAGGCCAAGTCAGTCCTGTGATAAATGACTTACAGGGACCTGTTCTCATTCGCGTTACGCATATTGAACCTTCAAGCTCTCTTCCTTTTGAAAGTGTAGAAGAAAATATTCGCCAAATACTTGCCAAAAATCGTGCTACTGATGATATCCGTAACAATTATGTAGCCATTGAAAATGCTCGTTTTGAGGGTGCTTCTCTCAAAGAGTTAGCTGACCAATACAAGTTATCTTTGCGCACAATTACTATTGATAAAACGGGAAAAACGCTTGAAGGTGCAATACTCACGGATTTACCTCAAAAAGATATTTTACTGAATGCCATCTATCAATCAAACGAAGGAGTCGATCTTGATCCTCTCTCTTTTCAAAATGGTGGATATCTCTGGTACAAGGTCGATAAAATTATTCCTTCCCGCGATAAGACACTTGAAGAGGCTAAGCTAGATGTTCTTTCTCAATGGAAAAATGAGGAAATCCAACGTCTTCTTGATGAAAAAGCCCAAAATGCTCTCAAACAGCTCACGGAAGGAAAAAGTCTTGTTGCTCTTGCTCATACCCTTGGTGTTACAAAACAAACAACACCCGCCCTCCGGCGTCAAGACTCATCTGAAATCCTTGGCGTTGAAGGGATTAAAGCATTATTTGCTGCTCCCAAAGGTCATTATGGCATCATAAAAGGTCCGGTTGCAACAAACCGTATCATTTATCAAATAAAGACTGTAACCATGCCTAAAGATATCACGTCTCATACTCTTTCAACTGAGGTCCGCGCCAATATAGATATGATGATAAGAGAAGATCTCAAGCTAGAAATGCTACAAGTTGCCAATAAAGAACATCCTTTGGAAATTAATAGCACAAATTATAATCAGATCTTTAACGCTCTCCAATAAAAAGATTGTGCATAATTTTAAGAACTTATTGATAAAGTTTTCATCAGCTCTTCGTCTATAGTTGAAGAGGTAAGACGGATTTCTTGTCTGCATATCTTAGGATCAGCGTTTGTATAATGATTCATTTTCTCGCAAAACAGTGCATGTATGGATTTGCGAGAAAATAGTCAATGGAATGTAGAATCGTTTTTGCAATGCATTAAAAAACATTATCCATCCAAAGGTCGTAAAGGTTGCCGCCCATTAAGCTATAAATATCATCCCTATCGTCATTCATTCATAGCTCATTATATTGCTACTCTTAATATTCATTCATAGGGAGCGTATTGCTTCTTCCTTAAATGATTTCATTTACACATCCAACTTATAATAGATAAAAAAACTATTTTTAAAATTCATTATAAAAATGGAGAAATCTTTTTCTATTCAAGACTCTCATTCAATATGAGAAAAAACGTATTACCATTATAAATCAATATATTCATCAATCATAACAATCATCAATTATGATGTTATAATTTCTCAAAAATAAGAGTTTTTTATAGACTTATAGACTGCTAAGATAACTTCTCTCATAAAATAGAAATTTCATTTCATTTGCAAATGAGATACAATCAATACATTCAGAGTACTTAAAAGTTCTTCTTCAAACAAACCAATGTATTAAGATTTATCTCATGTTTTTCTTTCTCTGCATCTCACCCATCCAATACACTGAATAAAACATATTACTGATGAAGAAATACAGCGTATTTTCAAGATCATAAAATTTCTTATTCTTTTGCGTTCATAACAACCAAAACATCAACATTTTTTATAACAAAAAAATGGTTTGGAATCACAATAGCTCCTTTTATCTTCATATGAAAAAATCAGTCTACATGTTACGCATTCCAACGTAGTAATATTTTTTTACAATATCTTTGGAAAATTGCCGCTTATTGCTGCCCTTGTTATCAACCAATAGCGATACATCAATGGCAAAGTTGCACTCTCTTGAAAAATTGCTGCCCCCAGCTGTATAGCTTTTTGAAGAGAAGCTGGTACAATGACCAATGGAAGAAAAGCTGGCTTAAGAACTCTAGGTAAAGTACAAGAATACTCGTAAAATTGGGTATAATGATCGCGCGATAATGCTACCATAGCTTCAACAATACAACCCTTTTGTTGATCGCTGAGACGATGAGATTCCAAATCTTCCCTATTCACTCCTACAGCCTTTAATATATCAGTGGGTAAATAATATTGATATCGTGATTGCATGAATGATAAAAGACGCAATACACCGCTTAATCCTTGAGAAATCCCTCCATGTTCATAGATATCTGTAAACTCTTGTGCAGTTTCAGGATCTAATATCTGACAAGAAAGCTGTAAAATTATGCCTGCTGTCTCACCACAATAATGCTCTAGATCATGAAGTGTTTCTATTGGATTGTGATAAAGATCTAAAATTTGCGCATCACAATAACGTAAAAAAGCTGTCTTAGGTAAATTAAAAAGAGTGATTGCTTTTAATAAATCATTCAAAATCGGATTGTTTCCACTCGTTTGCATTTCACCATGAGCAATAGCATCATACCACCAACGTAACCGTATTTCTCCTATGAGTGGGTCATGTACACTTTCGCGGATACGAGAAACTTCAGCATTAAATACATAAAGAGCAGCCAATGCTTGGCGCTTTTTTTTAGGTGCAAATAAAACCGATATATAGCGATCACGATCTATGGTACGTAAAATATCAAGACAATAAGGAAGAGAGCCTATCATTCTATGAACCTATTAACGTCCCTTTTTTAGCAATTAAATTAATACCCTCTTTTTATTCATATTAAAAAATGAAGGATAAGCAAATACAGTTCAGAAAATAAGATTTTTAAATGTGTCTCTTAACTGTATTATGAATTAAAATTTCTTTTCTAATCCCTTTTCGTTTTAGAAAGAAAAAAATTAAATAAATAATTTTTCTGATAAAACTTATCTTATCGGACTTCAAGTTTTCATTTGCAATAAAAAAGCTAAAAACCAATCGTAACATGCATAGTAAAACTTGAACAACAAGCAACGCAAAACACTTTTTCAGTGGATAGATGACAATGTTATTTTATAAAAAATGCACTGATCACAAAAACTTCATCAATCATTGACCTCCTCCCCATCCTAAAAGACAAAGGTTCTTACCAACACCAATTTGTAAAAAATCCAATTGCTCTCGGTGCGTTTCTGTTACTATAAACGCATTGATTTATAATGATAATTTTGTGTTTTGTATATTAAATTAGAATCCCAAATATCGTAGATATGCTTTCATTTCAAACCAATTCCATGTTACATCAATAAAAACTATTCCCTTGCACGTCATAAGCGGAACTGGCTTGTAGGTAAAAACTGTATAAGAAAGAATTAAAATGCCTCTTATGAACTATCTTAAGTCCCAAGAGCTGATCACTCATGTGATTCATTAGGAACTATGAGCAAACTTTGTCCTGAATACTTGCTGCTGTATTTAAAAAACACTTAATGTGTTAAGTTATGTATATTCTATACCCTTATATCACCGCCTTAAACGACAGTATTTTACAGCGCAGAAAATAATCACACAAGTCTTTCATGCTAGACCAGAGCCTTTGTTTTATTAAACAATACTCTATTCTACCGCAAATAATAACGCCGCAACAGCGCGATCTTCAGCCAATAAAACATTAAATGTACGCACCGCCGCTCCCGTACTCATTGTATCTGATGAAATACGTTTTTCCCATAAAAGCACCCGTAACTCTTCAGGTAATCGTAATAATTCAATTCCAGTACCTATTAATAAAACTTCGATTTCAGAAGCTTCTTCTAAAATACGAGATATATCCCTTTGAGTGGGAACAGGCCCTGCCATCTCAATGCCATAAATACCTGATGGTACACAAATAATAGAACCTCTATGAGACATATCAGCAAAACGAAACCCACCATTTCCATAAGCATCAATAGGTGCGCGACTTGGAAAATGTGCTTCACGAATTTGAATTGCATCGAACATAAATATGCACCTTTTATTTTTGAATAATCCAATTGTCTTTGCTTCTTCTCATCATAAAAATTAAAGTAAGGCTAATATAAACATTGATATGTTAAACATAGCCTAGTATTGAAGTGAAAATTTTTATATAATGCCCTAATCTTCTCATACAAGAAATATATGAAAATTTGCAAATAAACTGCGGTAAAATGCTATACCTGCTTAAATAAATCTATCTTTTAAAAAGTTTCCTCAGCTTATTTACTCACAAATTGCTTTTTATAAACACAATGATCTTGTTTAAAAAACAGAAAAAAATTGCGTAACATTCTATAAATAAAACAACTATTTTAATAATCTAAAGAAAACAAAAACTCCATTTTCTGTAGCCACTATAAAAGCCTCTTTTTCAATGAAATTGTCTTGATCTTGCCAAGCTTTTTATAAAAATGCTTAAAAAATGTAATAAACTGCCATTACACCTTAAGATGCATTTTCCTTTGATACAGCTTTTTTCTCTTCAGAGATACTCATATCTTCTTTCGTTGTCGTTTTAGATTTAGACTTTTGTGGTCTTTTTGCTTTAGCATTAAGTTTTGATTTTTTTTCTGCAACCGGCTCACCTTTAACGCGCACATCAGCTAATGTTGAGCGAATAACACGAATATTCATACTATCACCAATTTCAACCTCTAATTCACCGCTCTCGTCGTGAACCTTCGTAACCTTGCCGATAATACCACCACCCGTTATAACTGTATCACCACGACGTACTGCATTAAGCATTTCTTGGCGTTTTTTCATTTGGGCACGCTGTGGACGAATGATAAAAAAATACATAATTGCAAAAATTAAAATGAATGGGACAGCGCTAGCAAATGAAATTCCACCGGAAACATCGCCTGCAACTTGAGCATAAGCGTTCGTCATAAACATTTTTATCTCCTATAGTTAAACCTCAGGTATTTCCCACTCTATTAAAATGAAATTCCGATACAGAAAAAATTCCTAAAGAATTTATCATAAAAAGCAATAACTACATAATCTAATCACAGCTTTACAAAAATACAATAAATCCTTAAGAGGCAGAATACCAAAATACAATGAGAAAAATCTTAAAAAATAGATTCACTTTCCCCTATTGTATATCCTACAATACAAATCTTTTCACTAACTCAATAAATTATACAAGATAATTTTTCTAATGAACAAACTTAATTTATATAGATAATTTATCGTTTTTGATATCAAATGACAGATCTAAATACAATAAAACGATCTCATTTCAAACCTTCTGAATTAATCAAAACGATTTTCTTGCACGTCACACATATGAAACGAGCCTGTCGATAAAAACTTTTTAAGAAAGGCGTGAAATATCTTTTTTCATGCTTCTCTCAAATGCAAGAGCAATTGGAATACTCAAAGCTGACAAACAGTATGATACTATTGTCTTACACTTTCATAAATACAAAGATGGTAATATCTAACGACCCCAACGAACTACTCTCCTGAAACCAATGATTTTTTGCTGCTATGTTATTGATTTAAGAAAATCAATTGTTTTTCATGAATTTTCTATAAACTGTAAGACTATTCAAATGTCAAAGTTATCAATAAATTAGTTTTCTAAATATTTAAGGGGATCAACAGGTAATGAATTCTTACGCATCTCAAAATAGACACGTGGCGTTTTAACATTTCCTGAAACACCAGATTTAGCAATCTCATCACCGCGCCTTATCCTTTGTCCTTTGTTAACAACAAGCTTACTATTACATCCATAAATAGTGATAATATCATTTTCATGTCGAATCATCACAACATTACCAAGCTCTTTTAATCCATCTCCCGCGTAAATAACCACACCATTTTCTGCCGCCTTTACCGAAGACCCTTCAGGCACTGCAATATCTATTCCTCGATTCATTACTGTTCCCTTTTTTTGACCGAACTGGCTTAATAAACGCCCTCGTACTGGCCAACGCATCTTAGAAATTCCTGTGGCTTGCGGAGTCGTCATATTATCTGTATTCGTAACAGTACTTGACAAACCAGTCTCATGTTTCAATTGCGTCATCTGTTTAGAAAAATTTTTCTCAGAACTTGATTTGTTCATCTTTGCAGAGGGTGGCGTTGTTACAGGAGCTTTATATATAGGAGAGGACTTCTTGTTTTTTATAGAGGACATCACTTGAGATTGGGATGCAGATTCTGTTGTTGACACTGCCCAATCGTTATTATTGTGTGCATTTGAAGATGCTAATGTACGCCTGCTTGGAACAACCAGTACCTGACCAATATAAATGGAATTGCTGTTTATACCATTTGCTAATTTTAATGCCTCAACACTAACCCCTACTTGTCGTGCAATATTGAGCAGTGTATCTCCACTCTGGACAATATAAGAATTCCGGCGAAAAATAGGAGATTTATCCATTTGTGAACGAGAAAGTGTTCCAAGATTACGTGGAGGGGAGCCCATAACGCGACCATCAGAAGAAGTTATCCTATCTTGATGTGGAAAATTATAGGGGGAATTATCATCTCCCCACGAATCATCGCTTGATTCCACAGGTGGCAATTCAGTGCTTTGTATCATACCACTACCGTATGATAGCATTCGCGGGTCTGTATACATAGTGCTTGATATATTTGATTGAGATGATACCGTACGATGAGAGAACGTATTGGAAAAACGCTGTGTACCAGAACTACAACCAGCAACAATAGTTACCACCGCTAACAAAGTTATTCTCTGAAAATTATGCTGGAAAATATTATCCAAAGCTTTTAGACACATCGTTTTGCTCACTCATCAATAATCAACTCACTCCATTAAAGCTTTTTTAAATTACCGAAGAGTTAAAATGAGATGTTTTATTCATAAATATCTTTATATAAGATCAAAATGAACTTAACGTAGACAATTTGCAGAAACTTCTTAGCTTGTAAAAATTAAAGTATCTCCGCAATGCCTTTAATAAAAGGTTGGTAACGCACTTGGAACAGTTCTAAACACTCAAATCGACTACCAATTTTTGTATAGCGCGTCACCGTTTGTACCCCTTCGTCAGGTCCTATCGCCTGAATGAGAATTCCATTTTCAGCTAAAAGTTCTAAAAATTCCTTTGGTTCATCAAAACGTGATGGCCAAATAAGAATGCGATCAAATGATCCTAAGCCTGTCACGCTATGACTTCCATCAATCTGCCGTATAACAATATTTTCAATTCCTAAAGTTTGAAATTTTTGGCGTGCTAAATCAACAAGCGTTTTATAACGATCAATCGTTGTCACACGGTCACTCAGACATGCCATAAGAGCAGTACAAAAACCAGATCCTGTACCAATTTCTAAGACACGATGCCTTTTTTTCAACGATAATGCCGAAAGAATTAAGAGTTGTTCTTCCAAACGTTCCATATATTCACCACACTCAAGGGGAATAACTTTATTATCATAAGCACTATTGAACCAAGGAGCAGCAACAAACTGTTGACGCGGAATTTTCTCTAATGCCGAAAAAAATCGCACGTCATCAATGCCTTTGCTACGCATTTTCAGTACAAGAGCGGCTAACTCCTCACGAAATTGTAAAATACCCTTTTGCCCCATAGTATCATTCAATCTCCAATGGAGGTACACTTTTATCATACTGACAAACTGCTTCTTTTAAAATGGCAAAAACTTGCGTCTGTGTATCATCACCTCTTGGCAATAAACGCATATTGTCTCTCCTTTCGTAAAATTAAGCAGTAATACAGCGCATGCCTCCCATATAAGGTTGTAAAACATCTGGAATAATAATTGATCCATCAGCCTGTTGATAATTTTCAAGTACAGCAATAAGACAACGTCCAACAGCCGTACCAGAACCATTAAGGCTATGAACAAAATGCAATTTTTTATCGCCGTCTTTACGATAGCGCGCATTCATACGACGACCTTGAAAATCTCCACAAACTGAACAGCTAGAAATTTCACGATAACATTCTTGACCAGGAAGCCAAACCTCGATGTCATAGGTTTTACGCGCTGCAAACCCCATATCACCCGTAGAAAGAACCACTGTGCGAAAAGGCAAACCAAGCCGTTTTAATATATCTTCTGCACATTCCGTCATACGTTCCAATTCAATTAAAGACTGCTCTTCACTGGTAATCGAGACCATTTCAACTTTCCAAAATTGATGCTGACGCAACATACCGCGCGTATCACGACCGGCTGCTCCCGCCTCTGAACGAAAACAGGGAGATAAAGAAGAAAATCGCAGTGGTAAATCTGATATTTCAAAAATTTCATCGTTGACCAAATTGGTTAATGGTACTTCTGCTGTGGAAATAAGCCATCGACCATCTGTTGTACGAAAAAGGTCTTCAGCAAATTTCGGTAATTGTGCTGCTCCGTAAACAATCTCATCACGAACAAGAAGAGGTACTGAGACTTCTGTGTAACCATTCTCATTGACATGCACATCAAGCATAAATTGGCCTAATGCTCGTTCTAGCCGTGCTAACGCCCCTGAAAGTACTGTAAAACGTGTTCCAGACAAACGACTAGCTCGTTCAAAATTCATCTGTTTGAGATCTTGACCAAGATCAAAATGTTCCTTTGGTGTAAAATTAAATATTGGAGGTGTACCAAAATGTCGAATGACGACATTATCACTTTCATCTTTACCTTCTGGAACATCATCTAATGGAATATTTGGAAGTGCTGAAAGAATTTTCTCAAGACTCTCCGTCAGCTGTTTTTCTTCCACTGTTGCAGAGGAAAGAAAAGCTTTAATCTCTTCAACTTCAGCTCTAAGACGTTCAGCCATTTGCTGATCCGATACCGCTAAAGCCTGTCCTATTTCCTTTGAAACAGCATTGCGACGTTCCTGCGCCAATTGCACCTTAGCAATATGCGACCGACGTGCAAGATCAAGTTGTATTAACCTTTCAGCTTGTGGCTCAAGACCTCTACTTACGAGTGCTTTATCTAATTTCTCAGGATTGTCACGAATCCACTTAATATCAAGCATAAAAATTCCTCATTTATATTGTTTTTATTCATTCCTTATCGCATAAGATTATACACTTTTCTTAAGCGGATTTTCTTCTCTTTTCTATACTGTAAGCAATTAAAATTGAAATCTCGTAAAGTGCTATTGTTGGTAAAGCCACTGCAAACATCGTAAAAAAATCCGACGGCGTTATGATTGCCGCAATGATAAAAGAGAGCAAAATAGCCCATTTTCGTTTAGACACCAAATCATGAGACGTTAAAAATCCAATTTTTGTTAAAAGACTGATGACAAGAGGTAATTGAAAAATCAAACCAAAAATTAGGATAAATGATGTCATAAAGCCCAAATAATCAGAAATACGCACTATAAACTCTATTTTTAAATGAACATCTGGAAGAAATTGTTGAGAAAGGCTAAACCATAGTATTATTGGCGCTAATAGACCATAAACAAACGCTCCCCCAATACAAAATAAAATAGGCCCCCCAATGAGAAATGGTAAAAAAGCCATCCGCTCATTTTTATAAAGCCCTGGTGCAATAAAACTATAAAACTGAAAAGCCGTATAGGGAAAAGATAAAATAATTCCCCCAAAAGCAGAAAGCTTCATCTTCGTTAAAAAAGTTTCCCATACTTGCGTTGATTGCAAACGAATACCCTCAGGGTTACCCCCTGCTATTTTCATTGCCCACTGATATGGCCATAGTAAAAAATTTAAGATATAATCTTTAACAAGAAAACACATCACAAAAGCGATCATAAATGCAACCAAGGCAGAAATAATTCGCTGACGAAGTTCAATTAAATGTTCTAAAAGTGGAGCCATATTAGCATCAACTTCATTTTTTTTTACATTCATGACACATCTTCTTTTTCTTTATCTTTAGGAGAAACAAAAATGTTTTCAGAATGATGAGAAGCTATAGAAACTGTCATATCTTTCTTGATTACCTTTTGATCACATTCCAAAATTTCTTTATCTTTTTTTGATTTATGATGTGTTTCCTTAACATCCCAATTATCGTGGATATCCTCTAATATATTTTGAGTGGGATCAAAAGTTTCTGCCAACTTCTTGCTTGAATTGCTAATATCCGAACATACTTTTTGCAAATCATCGCGCTCGATTTGTTTTATTACATCATCAAACTGATGACGAAATTCATTTGCTGTTGAATACACATACGCTCTTATCTTTGCTACTGTCTTTAATATTTTAGGTAAATCTTTTGGTCCAACGACAATGATGAGAACAAGTAAGATTACGATAAACTCTGGTCCGTCAATCCCAAACATCTCTTAATTCGACTTTCTCATCAAAAAATATTGCACAATGATGATTGCGTTTTTGTTACTGTTTTTTAGCAACAGATGTTTTGCTTTTTTTAGAAACAGAAGAAACCTTTCTGCGCGCTGTTGCATGTTTTACCGATAACGGTTGAGATTGTTGAGATTCTACATCAATCATTTGGGAAGTAGGAGCCATTTCAACTTTATCCTCAATGCCGTCATCTTCTTCTTTCATATTTTTTTTGAAGGCTTTAATTCCTTTAGCAACATCGCCCATTAATTCAGAAATTTTACCGCGACCGAAAAGCACAAAGATAATCAATAAAATTATAATTAAATGCGTTGGTGAAAAAATATTACCCATTATTCTCTCTAACTTTATGCTTTTAAATTTGATTTCATTTATCCATGCTTCCTCTGAAGAATGTATCAAATATAATATCTTACTTATATATTTTCTTCTTAACTTAAAAGCAATTACACGCTTTTATTGCAAAAAGAACTTTTTATCCTCTCATCCTTTTTTAGCGTATTATAACACAAACCATTCAAAAATGATAAACCACTTCATACAAAGTTCAAAACACTTAAAAACTTTTCTAAAATAACTTCATCTGATCTCTTAGGTTACTCATCTTCCTGTAAATACTATAGCCAATGTCTTTCCTTTTAAACAATGCTTTACATATCATTACAAACATTTCCGCCAAATTATCCTTTACTGATAAAAATCATAACATGCTGTAAAACATTTTACGTATTCAATTAAAAAAATCAGAAAGAAAAATCTCTAAAAAACTTTCTTAACACATCATCAGTCTCTTCAAAAACGATCATCTTACGCACAACATTTATTCTTTGCGTTGGGGTGGAAATTTTATTATCCATTATTCCATATACAATACGAAATATGAGCCATCATAGCATTCAATTAAATATCTGGCGTGTAAATAAAACTATTAGCGGAAAGAGTAAAAATGTACTTTATGAACCAACTCAAGTGCCAAGAGGTATGGCAATACTGCTAAAAAATAAAAAAGGTACCAGCTTGTGCCTTTATTCAGTAAAATACCTCCATATAACCAGCTCTCTAAACCACTGTATGCTCTAACTATTACATGTCTCCGGATTCTGGGCATGCGTTCTCATAATATCATGTGTTTAACCTATCTCAGTATTGAAAACAGAATGGGCATGAATAGAAAATTACATTCAATCAAAAGCATGGTATCGAAGCATAATCCATATAAAAAGAATTTCTTATCCTAGCCTTTTTTATAAGATTACCTCATAAAGTCGCTCGATAATACAGTGTTAGAGATAGATAAACCTATTTACTTTAGTTTAAAATTCCTCATTTTGATTGAGATAGCTTGCAGAGCACATATCAATTTTCAAAAGTTTTATTTTAGCATCATACACAATAACCTAGCTATTTAGCGTGTATAATGTAAAGCTTTGGCTCCGCTTAAAGCAATGAAATTCATTCACACTTTTACAAAAATCTATCACTATAACACCAGCACTTTATTGCTCTATCCATAATTTTACGCTTGCTAAAAAACTTATAAATGTAACAATGTTTTTATCAACCATTTGAAATTCTTTAATCTTTAAACAAGCAAATTGATGAATGAATTTGAAAGATACCCTTCAATTTTTCAACAAACTTCACTAATATTCTCGTTAATTGAGTTTTTTTATAGTTTTCCTGAAAGAGTCCGCGGTCATAAAAAAATTCTCTTACAACATAAATATCTCTATTGAAATGTTTGGTCTCTTCTTGTCTATCTTTCATATAAAAAAATTAAAATTTTAACGATTAATCTCATAATATAAAAATAGCCTTGTGAATAAATGCTCTAATGACATTAATATTTTTTCTGTAGTGTATAATTTGGGAGTGAGGGTATTGTTTGATTTCTACAAGAGTATTTTTATGGATATCAATTCTATTATTCTATGCTAATAATCCGGTACAGTTATACATATGATAGAGTTTACTCCATGAATTATCGGCATATTTATCATGCTGGCAATTTTGCTGATGTTTTTAAACACATTATTGTCACTCGCATTGTAGAATATCTCAAACGCAAAGAAAAAGCTTTTCGCGTTATAGATACGCATGCTGGAATCGGTATTTATGACCTTTCTTCTTTAGAAGCACATAAAACAGGAGAGTGGCGCGAAGGTGTCCAACGACTTTTTTCAACTCCTATCCCAGAAGATTTAAGAACACTCCTTTGTCCATGGTGTGATATCATTGATGCCCTCAATAAAGGGGAAAAAGAAATTGTATTTTATCCTGGATCTCCTGTTCTTATTCGTCAATTATTACGGAAACAAGATCGCCTCACCGCAATAGAATTGCACAATGAAGATTATCATATTTTAGCAAAAAACTTTGCAGGAGATTATCAAACAAAAGTTCTGCATTTAGATGGTTGGCTTTCCTTAAATGCTCATGTACCACCAAAAGAAAAACGTGGTTTTATCCTTGTTGACCCTCCCTTTGAAAAAGCTGGAGAGTTTTCCCGCCTTATTGATGGATTAACGAAAGCCTATCGTCGCTTTTCTGGAGGAATCTACGCTTTATGGTATCCTGTTAAATATGACAAAGAAATTGAAAGTTTTCTTCAAGCGCTTTATCAAACCGGAATTCCTAAGATTCTACAGCTTGAAATGCGTATCCGAAAAAATTCAAGTCCACCGACAATGAATGGAAGTGGTATGATTATTATTAACCCTCCCTACCTTTTGGAAGAAGAAATGAAAAAACTCAGCCCCTTTCTTATCAACCGTCTTGGACAAGATGAAAATGCCAAAATAACGCATAAGTGGCTTCAAAAAGAACATCTATTATTTTAGATCTTTCTCTAATATTTTTCCTAAATCAAATATCATGTTGTAAAATACAAAGGCATTAAATGATAAAGTTCTTTGATTCTTTGGATAATATCAACATATTATAATGGTAAGCTAATAACGATCAGCGTGAATTGTTTTTTTAGAAAGCCTATCCTCTTAATCATCATGGATTTCTTATTTCAATCATTTTAATGGATAAATTGGGCAAATTCATAAAGCTGTCTTAGAATAACAACTCTCATATTTTTTATGAAAGATCGGCTCTCTAAAATCATACTCTTATGTTATAAGATATTATTTATAGAAAAAAATTATAAAGACATAAATAATCATTATTTAACAAAAAAGAATATTTCATATATTAAACAAACAACATATTCGTAATAAACGGAATGGTCCTGAAAAATAATACAAATTGTCCGCAAAATGAACGGGAAAAACTTTCTTTTCTCTCTAATATTACATGGCATAATGCCAATCAAAGCAATGAGAAAAATCAATTCCAAGGTATCAAGTTCATACAAGAGTTTGTTAGACACCTTCCGCATAAGCCAGGGGTTTACCGGATGATTGGTGAAAATGGTGATATTCTCTATGTTGGCAAAGCCCGTAATCTCAAAAAACGTGTTTCAAACTATACACGTGAAAAAGGACACAATAATCGTATTACCCGCATGATTCGTGCAACATATCATATGGAATTTATTGTCACCCATACAGAAACAGAAGCACTCCTTTTAGAAGCCAATCTCATCAAAAGATTGCATCCACATTTTAATGTACTCCTACGTGATGATAAAAGTTTTCCTTATATTA
Organism: Bartonella sp. AA1HLJMS; assembly: GCF_042197445.1. NCBI lineage: Bacteria > Pseudomonadati > Pseudomonadota > Alphaproteobacteria > Hyphomicrobiales > Bartonellaceae > Bartonella > Bartonella sp. AA1HLJMS. The sequence continues at coordinate 53,398 of NZ_JBHIRW010000011.1, forward strand.
TGATTACAGATGATCATCAAGTGCCTGCACTTTACAAACATCGTGGTGCTCGAACACGAAAAGCTCACTATTTTGGTCCTTTTGCTTCTGCTGGTGCAGTGACACAAACAGTTCATATTTTACAACGCGCCTTTTTATTACGAACCTGTACTGATTCAGTTTTTGAAAACCGTACACGCCCCTGTTTGCTTTATCAAATTAAGCGATGTTCTGCACCTTGTACTCATGAAATTAGTGACAGTGATTATAAAGAACTGGTGAAAGGAGCAAAAGCGTTCCTTTCGGGAAAAGATCAATCTATTAAAAACGATATGGTTCAAGCTATGCATAAAGCCGCAGAAAATCTTGATTTTGAACAAGCAGCTTCCTATCGTGACCGCTTATCAGCCCTTTCTCACATACAAAGCCATCAAAGTATTAATCCTCAAACGATAAAAGAAGCGGATGTATTTGCAATTGCGCAAAAAGAAGGAATGACCTGTATTCAAGTGTTCTTTTTTCGCATGGGGCAAAATTGGGGAAACCGTGCCTATTTTCCTAAAGCAGATCCCTCTTTTTCCCGCACTGAAATTTTAGCGAGTTTTCTTGCCCAATTTTACGATGATAAACCACTTCCTAAAAGCATCCTTTTATCTGAAGAAATTGAAGAAAAGACACTTCTTACAGAGGCATTTAGTCTTAAAGCAAATCACAAAGTGTCCCTCTCTTTACCTAAACAAGGTGAACGAAAAACTCTTGTTAATCGTGCCTATCTCAATGCTCATGAAGCACTTGAACATAAGCTTTCTGAAACAGCCACCCATACAAAATTGCTTCAAGGTCTTGCTAAAACATTCCAACTACCTTTTCCTCCACGCCGGATAGAAGTCTATGACAATTCTCATATCATGGGAACAAATGCTGTAGGAGCTATGATTGTTGCTGGTCAAATGGGATTTATTAAAAATCAATATCGAAAATTCAACATTCGCTCAACAGATATCACGCCTGGCGATGATTTTGGCATGATGAAAGAAGTGATTAAACGAAGATTTTCACGCCTTATCAAAGAGTATGATCTGCCAAATAGAAGTCATGACATAAAAGATGATGATCTTTTTCCCATTTGGCCTGACCTTATCTTAATCGATGGTGGTGAAGGACAAATCAACAGCGTACATGCAATACTTGCTGAATTACAATTAAATGATCTCTTCACAGTTGTTGGAATCGCCAAAGGTGTTGACCGTCATGCGGGACGTGAACGATTTTTTATAAAAGGTATTCCCCCCTTTACACTTCCTCCACGTGATCCTATCCTCTATTTTTTGCAACGTCTGCGTGATGAAGCACACCGTTTTGCGATTGGAACTCATAGGATAAAACGAAAAAAAGCAACATTCAAAAACCCACTTGATGAAATCGAAAATATCGGTCCAACAAGAAAGCGTGCGTTACTTCATCATTTTGGAAGTGCCAAAGCTGTTGCTAGTGCCTCATTTGAAGATTTAAAAAAAGTTACGGGAATCTCTATGACAATTGCACAAAAAATTCATAACCATTTTCATGAAAAATAGGCTTGTTTCATAACCTTCACCTTGTTACGTTTAGGAAATATATTCTCTTTCACAAGAATTAAAAATGGCTCCATGAAAAATCATACTTTTTCTTTTCCAAATATTTTAACTTATGCACGAATTGTTGCAGTCCCAATGGTTGTTGCATGCTTTTTTTTAGAAGGGCGACTACAATCAAGTGATATCACTCGCTGGATTGCTGTTTCTATTTTTATCGTTGCATCCATTACTGACTTTCTTGACGGTTACCTTGCTCGTATTTGGGAACAAACATCCAATATTGGTCGCATGTTAGATCCAATTGCCGATAAACTTCTCGTCTCTGCTTGTTTGCTCTTGCTTGCCGCAGACAGTACCATCGCTGGGTGGACACTATGGGCAGCTATTATCATTCTTTGCCGAGAAATTCTTGTATCAGGATTACGTGAATATTTGGCTGAGTTAAAAGTTAGTGTTCCTGTCTCTCGTCTTGCAAAATGGAAAACTTTTGTACAGATGATCGCTATTGTATTTCTTTTAGCTGGACCAGCCGGTAATAAAATTTTCCCTTACACAGTAGAGTTTGGCATTACTATGTTGTGGATTTCTGCCCTCCTTACATTGTGGACAGGGTGGGATTATTTTCGTGCAGGTTTAAAACACGTTATCCTATGAAGAGTATGGGGATTTATAATGATAATTTATCTTTTTGTACTTAAATAAGAGATAAGAATAGCATAAGATTGATTTATTTTTATTAATGATAAATCAATCAAACACTGTTTTGCACATTACAAATAAGGGGGACGTGTAGATAAAAGCTATTCAAAAAAGAGTAAATAGGCTTTATATTTTCGTAAAAGCAGCTGTAATATTAAAAGCTAAAAAAACGATTAATGCTCTATATGCTTTCAAAAAAATCTATAATCTTATAAGCAAAAAACCGAAACATAGTGTTTCGGATTTTTGCTTCTTATATACGCTTTATTAACCAACAATTTCTACCTCAGGAAACCAAAAGGCGATTTCTGTTTTTGCCGTTTCAGCACTATCGGATCCATGGACAGAATTTTCGCCAATCGATAAAGCATGAACCTTACGAATTGTCCCTTCTTCTGCATCACTAGGATTCGTAGCCCCCATTACTTCACGGTTTTTAGCTATTGCATTTTCACCTTCCAAAACTTGTACAACGGTTGGACCAGAAGACATGAATTCAACCAATTCACTAAAAAAAGGACGTTCTTTATGAACAGCATAAAATTTTTCAGCCTCACGTTTGCTCATCCAGACACGTTTAGACGCAATAACACGTAGCTCCGCATCCTCAAGCATTTTAGTAATTGCGCCAGTCAAATTACGACGGGTTGCGTCTGGTTTAATCATCGAAAAAGTACGCTCTAAAGCCATTTAACCACCTTTATTTCATTTATAATATTCTCTAGCCATTTCTATAGCGAGCAAGGAGCCCTTTGCCAAGTGACTCTGCAAAATTCTATACAAATTCTCAAAAATATAGAATGAATTATAAAGAAGACTTTAATAAAAACACCTGCAATTGCTCATCCCATCATAAAGATGCGCTACCGCTCCTTAGCAAATGTTGAACTTCTTTTATATTCCTCAACGCTTTCCATCAAAATTATCATTGAGATCAATTAAAAAATAACCATATCGTTAGAAACTATAGCGTACACCTAAAACACCCTGAAGGGACTGTTTTGTTTTACGCCCTTTAATATAATGTGCCTCACCATATAACTTTAACTTCTCACTCACTAAACTGCTTAAACCTATTCCTAATTTACCTGCATTCCCCGATAAGTCAGTGGTAAATGGATGGCGTTGATTAATTAACGTTTGATTGTCATCTTTATTCTCACGCAACCATGCTGCTGTAATATACGCAAGCGATGAGGA
>NZ_JBHIRW010000012.1:0-51684 GCF_042197445.1 Bartonella sp. AA1HLJMS
TTCCTTGCGCAAAAGTCACAGCAAAAGGAATTGGTGTGCTGTCTCAAGAGCTTAAAAGACAAAGCATGCATTAAGAGCAACAATTATGGAAAAGAAATACGAACGACTAATCTTATAGTATCTCTATAAACCGTTTCTAACCACACAAACAACTTTTTAAAACAAGCGTGATTCACGCCACGGGGGAATTGCGCTCAAATAGGAGGAAATCAAGATGAGGGAACAAAACACTAACCTAACAGAAATTGAAGAACCACATCATTTAGCCGTCGAACAAACTGCTATGGAACGCATTTTAAATAAAGCCTTAGGAAATGACGTCGATATGGACCGTCTCGAGCGTCTCATTGCCTTACGAGAAAAAGAAATAGAACGACAAAACTACGAAAGATTTGCCAGTGATCTTTCGAATATGCAAATAGAATATCAAAAAATACAAAAAAACTCTACAAACACCCATACAAACAGCCAATATGCAACCCTTGACCAGTACATTGATGCTGTAAAAAATACTCTTGCAAAACACCGATTTGCTTTGTTTTCTCGTATCAAAGAACAGAGTTCAGACAATATAATTATAGAAATGACTTTGACGCATCCGTCTGGAAATAAAATCTCAACAGAAGGAAAGTTTTCTTATGACACTAAAGGATGCAAATCAAATATACAATCGGTTGGTTCTGCAATCACATACGCACGCAGATATCTGTTAGGCATGCTTCTTAATGTCGTGAGTGAAGATGATGATACAGATGGAAACCCGCCTATTAAAAAGGCTTTTCCACAACAGATCAATGAAATCAGAAGACTTGTCGTACAAACCCAAACAGAAGAAGAAAAAATACTTGCTTATGTCAACGTCAAAAAGCTCGACGATATGTCTGAAGGACAAGCACAAACGGTATTACATCTTTTGAAAGATAAACAAAACAGGCAAAAGGCAGAAACAGATTCTACTATACAAGATGCCGATATAGAAACGCCACACGAACAGGGAACGGCGGTGTGAGATGGAACAAAGAACAGCAGAATGGTTTCAAGCGCGCTTGGGTAAAGTCACTGCTTCAAACGTTTACAACGTACTCAGTAAGACAGCAAAAGGTTTGCCTACAAGCAAATATGAAGATTACAAAACGAAACTCATGACAGAACGCTTAATAGGGGAAATAAGCCAATCTTATACAACACCTGCTATGCAATGGGGCATTGAACATGAAGAGAATGCCTTAAGAGAATATGAATTCATTTATGACGCAGAAGTCACAAGATGCGGGTTTATCCCACACCCAAAAATGAAAATGGCTGGTGCAAGTCCTGATGGGTTCATTGGAGAGGACGGTTTAATCGAAGTCAAATGTCCACAATCAACAAACCATCTTCGTTTTTTTATTTATGACGAAATCAAGCCTGAATATATCGCACAGGTGCAATTCCAAATGGCATGCACTGGACGCAAATGGTGTGATTTCATGAGCTATAATCCAAACTTTGTAGGCAAATCTACTGGTTTGAGAATGAAAGTCAAACGCGTCCTCCGTGATGAGAAATACATTGAAGAGATTAATAAAGCTGTCGAAATCTTTTTAGGGGAAATAGAACAAGAGATGCAAAAGATTTTGACAAAAGCTGCTTAAACCTATGGGGGTGCTCTCTCCTCCCAGCACCCCCACCCTTTCCTAACAACTTTCAACACATGCGTGCTTCACGCTACGGGTGGATTGTGCGCAAATCAAGGAAATAAACCATGGAAAAGAAATACGAACTTACTGATGAAACAATTGAGTTTGAGGGATACATTACGCTTTACCGCATCCGTGCATTGAAAGACTTTGGAGATGTAAAGGCAGGTGATCTTGGCGGCTTTATAGAGCATGAAGACAATTTAAGTCATGAAAACGATTGTTGGATTTATAATGATGCCAAGGCGTATTTGTTTGCCAATATTTACGATAGCGCTAAGGTTTTTGATAACGCACAAGTTGCTTATAATGCAAAGATTTTTGGAAATGCAAAAATTTATAATAACGTCAAAATATATAGAGGTCATATTTTTGGAAGCGTAGAAATTTATGGAAATGTGGTTATCGATAATGATTCAAGAATTTATGGCGATACAAAAATTTATGATAATTCAGAAGCTTGTAAACGAACTATGACCGCCCAGAACGGCGACTCTTCAACAAAAGACGACATTCCTTTCTAGCAACACAAACAAAGATTTTAACACCAGCGTGATTCACGCCACGAGTGAATTACATCTAAAATGAAGGGGAATAAACATGCCACACCGCCCACCTACTATCACGCAACCAGCTATTGCTCGTGCTTTAAGAGAAGCTAAAAAACAAGGATGTGAACTCATAGAAATCAAACCTACAGGGGAATTATTAATTCATATCAATAAAACCATAACACCAACAACGACAGATAATACTTATAGCATTGACGATTTTCCACCGCTTGAAAATGAACAAGAAGACTACGAGACCAGCAAAAGCTGCCTCTCTGTCGACGGTATAAAGTTTTAGCCATGCCAAAACGCCGTCCACCGCATCTTGTTCGTGAACGTACACGCCATGGTAAAGTTATATGGTATGTACGTATTGGTCATGGACCACGGTTTCGGATTGAAGGAACCTATGGAACGCAAGAGTTTGTTGATAATTATACGCTGGCTATTAAACAAGCTCAAAATGGCTCCTCCAAAACAAAGAGGCGTACCAGACTCACAGAAGGGTCTTTCGATTGGTTATTGCATCAGTATTTACAAAGCATGCAATGGCATAATCAATCAGAATCTACTAAAAAAGTTAAATATCGAATTCTGAATAATGTTTCTAAACATATCGGTGATCGTGCATATAAAAGCATAAACAAACAACACATTCTTGAAGCCGTAGACAGAAGGCGAGAGACCCCCGCGGCGGCAAAACATTTTTTGACCTCTTTAAACGGTCTCTTTAATTGGGCGGTTGATAATGCCCTTTTAAATAGAAATCCTGCTTTTAATATAAAGCCGCCAAAATCCTTTAACGCAGAAGGGTTCATACCATGGTTAGAAGAAGATATTGATAAATATTATCACCGTTGGTCACATGGTACACATGAACGCGTCTGGATTGATGTTCTTCTTTATACAGGCTTGCGTCGTGGTGATGCCGTTCGTATCGGCTGGAAAGATATCACAACAGATAATATTATTCATTTAAAAACAGAAAAGAGCCAATTTAAAACAGATGTTTTTCTCCCGATTTTGCCAGAACTCGCAGAAACACTTAAAATTGGACCTATTGGAGATGAAACATTTATTTGCGGTAAAGAAGGTAAAAAACTGACCAAAGAAAGTTTTGGTAATCTGTTTCGTAAAGCTTGTAATGCAGCAGGTATTAAAAAATCAGCGCATGGATTGCGAAAATTAGCAGCAACACGTGCAGCCAATGCTGGTGCGACAGTTTTGCAAATGAAAGCGCTTTTTGGCTGGACAGAAGATAAAATGGCATCCCTTTATACCAAAACAGCCGATAGAAAACGACTTGCAATAGAAGCAATCAAAAAACTTCAAAAAAGTTAGGGATAGGTGGAAAATAAGTTAAAAGAATCAACGGAATCAAAATTCCCGAACTTTTATATAACCTATTGATTTAATTAAATATTGGCTGGGGTACCTGGATTCGAACCAGGGAATGCCGGTACCAAAAACCGGTGCCTTACCGCTTGGCTATACCCCAAAAAAACACGCTTTATAGCGACTCTTGCACCTTATAGCGATTCCTGTGATTGGACGCAATATCTGAAAATCAAAGACTTTACTTTTTTATCATAAATTTCTGAGTTTTGTATGGCATTGCCATCGATACAAATTCGTAGCAGAAACTGATATACAGTTGTGATTTTAATATAAGTAGGAACCATTTATCCATCAATTATTTTACTCTTTGTATTGATTTTCTAGGAACAGAAAATGAAAATCTTGCAGTTTACTCATGTATCTAATAAATTTGCATATGATTTACTTTTCTTGATATATTAAAATCTCATCTTGCTCAATTTAAGAAAAAAGCTGTCACCACATTGGCAACCGGTAAGTGTGTGATAGTGCTGCTGTGCTCTTGCATTAAGCATAAAGATGGTAATGTCCACTAATTTTTACATTATATTATTCATGGGTAGCACCATAAAATGAAATCAAGCACATTGAAAAATATTTCCTAAAAATAACACTTAATATTCTGTTGAAAACATTATGATACACCAATAAACTGGAAAAGTTTTGCAAAAATTAAAAACATTTTAATTTTATATGGTATTTGAAAAAATAGAGATACCAAAACAAGGAATAATCGCTATTTCCATTTACTTTTTATTCAAAAGATAATGATATTTATTACCCACTCATAGATGTAAAAAAATCTTCAGAAGCAATCTTTATGTAGACCAATACCCTTTTTGATTGATGAATATACACTTCCTAAAAGCTTCTTTTACAAAAAGACAGACATTAAAACTAATTTCATACAAACTAGGTATTCAACATTTGCTTTTAAATGCGGTAAATGGCAAATTAGGCTTATGAAATAAGCTTAACAATTAGAATCGAGGAGATTTTTAAATGGCTTTTGAATTGCCCCCATTGCCTTATGATTACGATGCCCTTTCGCCTTATATGTCACGCGAAACGCTTGAATATCATCATGATAAGCATCACCTCGCTTATCTTACCAACACCAATAATTTTGTGAAAGAGTTAGGCTTAGAAAATGAAAGCCTTGAAGATATTGTTAAAAAAAGTTTTGGAAAAAATATTGGTTTGTTTAATAATGCAGCGCAGTATTACAATCATAACCACTTTTGGCTTTGGATGAAAAAAAATGGTGGTGGCCAAAAACTTCCTGAAAAGTTAGCAAAAGCTATTGACGCTGATCTAGGTGGTTACGACAAATTCCGCGCTGATTTTATTGCTGCTGCTAGTGCCCAATTTGGTTCTGGATGGGCGTGGGTTGCTGTTAAAGATGGCAAGCTTGAAATTATGAAAACGCCTAATGGTGAAAATCCCTTAGTGCACAACGCTTGCCCTATTTTGGGTGTTGATGTGTGGGAACATTCCTATTACATTGATTACCGCAATGCTCGACCGAAGTACCTCGAATCCTTTGTAGACCATTTAATTAATTGGGACTATGTTTTGAAACTTTATGAAGAATGTGAATTTTAAACTGTCTCAATAATTTTTTAGTGTATGAAAGTCTCTATAATCCAATAAATTATCGGAGACTTTCATACAGAGATATTATGGATTAGCAAAAGTCTTTTCCTGCTATCTTTAGAATATATGCATAGATATAGGCAACTTCTTCTAGCTTTGAAAAACGTCCAGCTGCACCAGCGTGCCCTGAATCCATATTAATACGTAATAAAACTGCATTATCGTCTGTTTTTAGGTCTCGTAATTTTGCCACCCATTTTGCAGGCTCCCAGTAAGTTACACGAGGATCTGTTAATCCTGCCATCACAAGTATAGGGGGATAGTTTTGAGCTTTGACATTATCGTAAGGGGAATAGGAAGCAATAAGCTTATAATCTTCTTCTGATTCAAGAGGATTCCCCCATTCGGCCCATTCTGGAGGTGTGAGTGGCAATGAAGCATCTAACATTGTCGCTAAAACATCAACAAAAGGCACATTCGCTACGATCCCAGCAAAATCCTGTGGAGCTATATTGGCAATAGCTCCCATCAACATCCCCCCTGCTGAACCACCATGAGCAATCAGCCGGTCGTGAGAAGTAAATTTATTGTTTACAAGATAACGCCCACAAGCAATAAAATCTGTAAATGTATTGTGCTTAAAGAGATGTTTTCCTTTCTCATACCATTCTACTCCCTTTTCTTTTCCTCCGCGAATATGAGCAATGGCATAAATAAAACCTCTGTTCACTAGAGAAAGTACATTACTATTGAAACTGGCAGGAATAGAAATCCCATAAGCACCATAACCGTAAAGCAGACAAGGCGCACCACCATCAAGGGGAGTGTTTTTGTGGTAAAAAAGTGAAATAGGAATCTTCTCACCATCGTCTGCTATTGCTGTAATACGTCGTGTTACATATGCATCTTTATTATGCCCAGAGGGAATTATTTGCGTTTTTAAAAGCATTCGTTTACAATTTTTCATCTCATAATCAAACACTTGATCAGGTGTTGTCATAGACGAATAGGAAAAACGAATAGTTGGACTGTTATATTCAGCAACTCCTTGCAGACCTAAAGAATAAGCCTCTTCAGTAAAAGCGATGGAATTAACTTGTTTAGTGGTACGTTCCATTACTTTTATACGTGGAAGCCCCTCAAAACGTTCGATCCAGACAAGAAAATCTTGATAAGCATCATGGGATAATATTAGGCACCCAAGCTGATGTGGGATAAACTCAGACCAATTTTCTGATTGTGGAGATGTATATGGCGCTACCATAATTTTGAAATCTTTTGCATTATCTAAATTGGTTAGAATATAAAAGACATCACCACCCTCTGTAAGTGAATATTCAATACCTTTTTGTCGTTTCCGTACACATTGGGGAACAGTAAAAGGCGCCTCAGCAGGAATTAACCAGATCTCGGATGTTTCATGATCATGAATATTAATATAAATAACATCATTAAGCTTAGAACCGCTTACATCTAAGAAAAAACCTGGATTGTCTTCACGAAAAATAAGCTTATCTTGTGATTGATCTGTGTTTAATTGGTGATAATAGAGCTCTGAAGGTCGGTGGTTTTTATCCATCTTAGTATAGAAAAAACCTTCAGACCTAGCATCCCATACAATTTGACCAGATGTATCAGTAATTGTGTCCGTACAGTCAGACAATGTCTCAAAATTACGAATTTTAGCTGTATAGAACTCTGATCCTTTGTCATCATAGGTCCATACCACATGTGTATGGTCAGGAGATTCTTGAACTGAACCAAATTTAAAATATTCTTTGCCTTCTGCCAAGACATCACCATTAAGGTACACGTTTTTTTCTCCGCCATTCCTTGGTGTCCGAAAATAATGTGGTTGTTGGCCTCCGGTAACATAAGAGAATCCGTAAGCAAAAGGACCATGTTTTATAGGAACAGAACTATCATTCTCTTGGATCCTGTTTTTCATTTCGGTAAAAAGCAAATCTCGTAATGGTTTTGTATCAGCCATTTGAGCTGATTGATAAGCATTTTCTTTTTCAAGATAATGTCGAATATTGGGATCAAGACAGTTAGGATCTTTAAAAACATCTTGCCAGTTAGACGCACGTAGCCAATGATAGGGATCATCACGAAAAATACCATGATATATTTCCTTATGAGTGATTCTAGATGCTTTGGGAGGAATTGCAAAAGTGCGAGTCATACACAATCCTATATTAAAATATGTTAATAGCTTCGTTTATATGTTAGAATCACAATGATTGATGCAAGTGTAAAAATCTATAAGTTCTATTCACTTGCAAAAATAGCACCATGATAATTTTTAAAACTAATACCTTTCTGTTCATTACATATCACAGCTATTGTTTTCTAGGGATATAACACCACTTTTATAATGAAAGTGACTGGTAAAACAATTAAACTATTAGAAAAAGAATTGATTTTTTTTGAAACAGTATAATCGCATAATTTTACAGAGAGGAATAAATATATCTAAAATATTATTATTACTGTATAAAAAATAAAAATATCCTATCTCCTTTTAATGAGTAGTTTTATATTAAAAATAATACTATTATGTCTTTTTTATAATATATCATGTTTTTTATTATTAAATTTTATAAATATAAACAATAAAAACAAATTTAAAACTTATTAAAAATAAACTTACTAAAATATAATTATTCAAAATAAAATATAATAATTTATATATTATATTTTTATAATTAGTAATTTTATTTTTACGTTCTCAAAAAAAATAAATAAATTTTATCATATATTTTTTTATATTTGTGATGTATTATATATTATGTATGATATGTTATAGGATAAAAATATATTTTAGCATGTAATAATTTCGTTTTTCTTATTGTATATTATGACAAAAAATGGGTATTTATTTGATTTTTTTGTGTTTTGGCAATTTTATAGAATAATTGAATTGACAAAAAAGATTTTTGTACAATATGAAACTCATGTGCATGAGATCTTTATATCATGAGTATATGCACTATATCTCGATTTTGAATTACTCAATTTTAAATTAAAGGAAACAAGAATGGAACATCGTGCAGTCTTAGAGACTGAAAGCAATTTAGTTATTACATTGGTTGCTGATATTGTTGCTGCCTACGTGAGTAATAATTCTATTCGACCGACTGAAGTGCCAAGTTTAATTGCTGATGTCCATGCTGCTTTTCGTAAAGCAGGGAATCTAGAGTTAACAGAAGTCGAAGTTGAAAAACAAAGGCCTGCCGTTAATCCGAAGCGTTCAGTATTTCCTGATTATCTCATTTGCCTTGAAGATGGAAAGAAGTTTAAATCTCTAAAGCGTCATCTCATGACACATTATGGAATGTTGCCAGAAGAATATCGTGAAAAATGGCAGTTAGATAGTTCTTATCCTATGGTGGCGCCTAATTATGCAAAAACACGATCGGCTTTGGCCAAAGAAATGGGGCTTGGACGCAAAAGCAAACGGAAAAAAACTAAATAATCTTATTTTGCGAAAAAATGGTTTCGTGTATAAAGTTGATTTTAGTATACATGTTTTGTGTGAAGCTTTTGTATATATAGCAATTTCTACCAAGGGGATTACATATAGCTTTCGTTACGAATCCGTTTAATCATTGATTTCAAACCATTTGATCGTTGTGGTGTAAGATTTTCATTTAAACCAAGTTTTTCAAAGAGCTCTTGAGCATCAGAATTGCGAATTTCAGAAGCTTTTTTGCCTGAATAAAAAGCAAGAAGTATGTAAATGAGTCCACGCACAATATGAGCATCGGAATCACCTTGAAACGTCAATATTGGATCTTTTGAGTTATTACGTGAAGATAAAAGCCACACTTGGCTAACACAACCAGGAACTTTGTGAGCATCATTTCGAGCGCTTTCTGGAAAAGGTGGCAATTCATAGCCAAGCTCGATGACATAACGATAACGATCTTCCCAATTATCCAAAAGCGAAAAGTTCTCTATAATATTACCGATTGTTTCCGCCATTATTTTAGTCCTGTTTCGTTTGAATAATCATTCTTGAATACACTTATAAAAAATAAATATTTATTCTTCCTAACATAAATAACACGAAGAACGTTAAAAATCCTTATTTCAAAATAACATTGCATGGTTTTGTAAGAACTCTTGTATTTCGATTTTGTAAGAAACATTAGGGGAAGTCTCTGATATCATTTTTTTTTCCTAATATGTTCCCTAAATATTCATAAGCAGCTCTTGCACCGTAATATGCGCGCTCGCCAAGTGAACTTAAAAAGGATTTTCCTAATTTGCAGGTTTTTATATTACGGTCACAAAATGCGCCTAAGTCATTTAAGGCTTCCTTAAAAGCAATAATCACATCGCTCGTTGTTGTCTCATTATTTTGGGGGCTAGAAGAATGGTTACTGCTTGGATCTGCTACAAAAAATGAAATAATGACAAAAATAAAAAATAAAAAAAATGATAATTTGATTAAAAAACGTATCATGGACAATCAATGTACCGCAGTGGTAAATACAATAAAAGGAGCATTTTATACACTGTTGCTTTATAAACAATTTATAAAATGTGTTTTTTATAAAATTGAGTATTCATGTATTGGATCTATATCATTGGCTTTTTTATAAATATGGCACAATTCCGCTGTATAAAATGGGATACATTGTCTATTCAGTAAAAAATAACATCAAAATTATACACTTACAAGCTGATCATGTTAATGAACATACTATGATAAAAAATGAGAAAGATAATCATGTTGTGTACATAATTATTTTAAATAATAGTCCACCATCTTAGCTTAGTTGAAAAGGCTAAAAAGAGTAAACTCTGTTATTCTGACTCTAGTATCGATAAAATATTTATATTATCTATAAAATTTTTACTGAAATGTTATGAAAATGGTCAACCTGTCGATAAAAACATCAAAAAACAATTGCATCTCTTATGATTACATCTCAAGCCAGTTTTTTCTATAACATTGTAAACATCAATTTAATTAATACTTATGAAAATTATTTAATAGAAGGAATTTATACCAAAATATAATAATATTAAGAGATAATTATTATTATCAAACCGTTTATGGATAAGTAACCATCTATATGTAAATTATAAAGAATAGATAATGATTGTCATCTTTTTAGCGTTATAGGCAAATATTTTCAATTTTATTTTAAATAATAGGCAAACATATGCCCCAAAATGAAGAATAACGTGGCATTATTGTTTAGATAATTATATGTGATAATGTAGTTTGCAAACACCAAAATGATCTTGAATGCTAATCATTTGGTGCTCTCTTTATACACATTAAAGATTTGTATAAAATAAAATGAATAAACGTTGATAAGAACTCTTGTTGATTTATCAACTTATAAATTGATATAATGAAGCTGCTCATTCTAGGAGTTTGAAAGGAAAAATCAATAATGTCAATGCACTTCTCTCTGGCTGGAAGTAAAAACTGATTCATATTCGTTTCCTAATTTATATTTGTTTCTTTGTAAAAAATAAACGCAACTGAAAATAAAAGTAATGGCAACAAAACGAAAGACCTACCGAAAAAAAACTGTAAAACACCGTAAATACTATAGTAGTATTGTTATAACACTTCTTCTTATAATTTTTCATTTTATTCTTTGGAGTGCAAAAACTATTTATTTCTATACACGAAAAAATACTTTATTTTTTGTTGGATCTTTTCTTTTTAGCATTAGTTTTTTATTTATTTCATTTAATGCTTTATTTTCGCAAATGACAACGCATCAAAATATTTTAACTCAAATGAAATTTTCCTCTGTTCAAAGTATAGGTAAGAGCTCTACTTTATCGGAAAAAGAAGAAAAATCACAAGAACTCTCCCGTGTAACTTCTGTACATTCTCAAAGTCATAAGTACACAAATTCACCTTTACCCTCTCAATCAGCAAGCATGCTGGAAAAGCAAAAAGAACTAGCAAAATTAGGACTTTATGATGGACCATTAGATGGACTGGAAGGACCTAAAACACGCCGAGCCATCACTTTATGGAAACAGCAAACTGCTCAGAGAATGCAAAAGAATGTTCTATCTAATCCCGCAGCAGATGAAATCGCGATATTAATTAAGCAAAGCGAAATAGAAACAAACAATACAAAAAATATGACACACTTAAAAGAAGCTATTTTAGAGCCTTCTGTTGAAGATATTATACAAGTGCAAAAAGCTTTACATATTTTTGGGAATGAGGAGGTTATTGTCACAGGAATAGAAGATCAAAAGACGATAGAAGCCTTAAAACAGTTTCAAAAAATATTTGATCTTCCTGTAACAGGTAAAATTAATCACACAATTTTAATGAAAATGCGTGAAATTGGTTTATTAAATTGAAGCTAATCATAATAATCTCTTAATTTATAATGATAATTCATCTTTCGTTTGTTTAATGCTCCCCTCAAACATTCCTTCATCTCAAGCCCTCTTATTTTCAATCAATCAGAATGGTTTTCTTACACATTACATATTGAGCCGTATAATTTGCTTCAAAAAAACCACAACCGATTGCAGAAAAAAGAATATTGCAAAATAGCAAACGCGCTTGTTCTAGCATTTTTATTGCCTCTGATGATAAAAGGACACGAAATTTTTGTAGTATCACGTAAACCTTTCATATTATCGAACCACGAATTGTCCATATATTATCGTCAATTTGATCTTTATAAATATGATGCAAAGAATTTGTGCAAACACCTGTAAGGATAAGTAGACGTAAAGCTAATTGTGTTATGGTTGTTGTTTTGCAAAGTGTCTGATAAAAAACCGGCACTTCTCTCTAATCTATTGCTGGAAAGTTATGTGTTTTATGACATTGTCTTCTTAAGAGAGCGTGTGCGTTTAGTATTGTCTATAAATCAACATCCAAACTTACCGCAGCAGTATGTTTGAAAAAAATGTTAAGACAGTTTAGTACTTCTCTCAGCTGTTATAGCTTTTATATGCCAAATGGAGGCAAGAATATTGCGCATCTCTGTTTGTATAATCTCTTAAAACAGGAAAACAGCCTAATTTGGGAAGAATATGAAATTTTAAGGTAAACACCATTTTTCATCTTTGCCATTTCCTTTTAATTCAGCTTTACGCCTTTCAAAGACATCTAAAGCAATATCTTTAAAATAACGGAAATTACCTATTGCCTCATGCTCTTACTTTATCACATGTCTTTTTGGTCTCACTCCCCCTCACCTAAAACAAAATGTCCCAAACGGAATATACTTGGATTGCCATTCACGGGCTTTCTTAAAAAACATCTCTAAAGCACCCAAAACCACTTTGCAACAACGCCCGTGAATAATAATAGCAGGCCCCCCCCCCACAACAACTGCGCGACAGCGTACATCATCTTTACGCTTGTGAAGAAGCAAGCCGGCACCATTACACACTGTACCTACCTTCAATTTGTGATAGCTCTCACTTGAGACGTTTCATAAGAGGCATATCCTTGCTTTATTTTTTTACCTACAGACGCTCATCCCGCCTGTAACATACAAAAAACATGGTTTTGATTGATTCATTATAAAAGAAGTCGAAATAAGAAGATCTTATGATATTTACAGCTTTCATTCAATATGAGAAATAAAAAATTATCTTTATAAATCAATAGATTGTGTAACTTTGATATTCCTTTATAAATGTAAAGATGGGAGTGCATAATGGAGTTTATAAATTTTGGGAAGATTTTTATAAACTTACGGGGAGTTTTACATAATCCCCATTCCACGAATATCAATGTGAAATGGGGCATCACTGAGAAATGTCTATCTCAAACAGCATGATGCGCAAAAAAATGCATTTGTTTGCAGCATTCTATTTTGCGTGAGGAGCTCATTCCCCTATAAAAAAGCAAACGCGTAAATTGACTGCACAATAACACGTTTCTCTCTATCAAGAGGTTCGCCAATAAAAAGTGCATTAATAATACATCTTTGTCTATCCTGTGCTTTATATTTTCTCTCATAAACCTCTAAAAAAACACTTTCTCGCGTAACACAACTTATCGTGCATTTTAGAAGCATTTTTATTCCCTTTATTAAAGAAAATAAAAGAATATATAAAAATTTATTTCAGTAATAACGATACAACAAAAAATATTAACCCATTACATCCTTTTTGCTATTGCAGCCTGAGCTGCTGCTAAACGAGCAATTGGCACTCGAAAAGGAGAACACGAAACATAATCTAGGTTATTTTCTTCGCATAAAGCAATAGAGGCAGGATCGCCTCCATGTTCACCGCAAATTCCCAATTTTATTTTTGCACGCTTTGAGCGTCCACGCTGTGCAGCAATGGTAATAAGTTCCCCTACTCCATCACGGTCAATAGACACAAAAGGATCTTGCTCTAAAAGACCTTTTTGAAAATAGGTTGCCAAAAAAGGAGCTGCATCATCACGGGAAATCCCAAAAGTAGTTTGTGTCAAATCGTTTGTTCCAAATGAAAAAAATTCAGCAGTTTCAGCAATTTCATCTGCTCGAAGCGCCGCTCTTGGAAGTTCAATCATCGTCCCAACCATATATTGAATAGTGCTTCCCTTTTCTTTCATCACTTCCTCAGCAACCTGATCAATACGCGCTTTCACAAAATCGAGTTCAGATTTAAGCGCAACCAGTGGCACCATAATTTCAAGCATAACAGGAGATCCAGATTTTTGGGCAGCTTCTGCTGCTGCTTCAAAAATCGCCCGCGCTTGCATTTCTGCAATTTCAGGATAAGTAATAGCTAAACGGCATCCTCGTAATCCAAGCATAGGATTAAATTCGTGCAACTGCTGAGTGCGTTCAGCAAGCACTTCAGCAGAAACCCCCATAGCTGTTGCAACATCAAGAATTTCTGCTTTCGTTTTAGGCAAAAATTCATGTAATGGTGGATCTAGCAAGCGGATAGTAACAGGTAAACCACACATAATTTCAAATAATTCACTAAAATCTGAACGCTGCATTGGCAAAAGCTTATCTAGTGCTTTACGACGACCACTTTCATCATGACTTAAAATCATTTCACGCATGGCAACGATACGTTCATCAGAAAAAAACATATGCTCCGTACGGCAAAGACCTATACCTTCAGCCCCAAAAGAGCGCCCCATACGGGCATCAGATGGTGTATCAGCATTAGCGCGAACTCTTATACGTCGCATCCCATCAGCCCATTCCATTAATTTTGCAAAGTCTCCGCAAAGCTGAGGCTGCAACATTGCAACTTTCCCTTTGAAAATTTCTCCACTTCCACCATCAATTGTGATAACATCACCTTTTTTTAGGCTTTCTCCTGAGGCAAACAACGTATTTGTGTTATAATCAATCCGCACACTGCCAGCACCAGAAATACATGGTTTTCCCATCCCCCGCGCAACAACAGCAGCGTGACTTGTCATACCGCCACGCGTTGTTAAAATTCCTTCTGCAGCATGCATACCATGAATATCTTCTGGGCTTGTTTCTACCCGGACCAAAATAACTTTGCGACCTTCCGCCGACACAGTTTCTGCCTCTTCTGAAGTAAAAACAATTTCACCAGTTGCGGCTCCAGGAGAAGCAGGTAAACCACGTCCTATAACAAAACGTTCTGCTTTGGGATCAAGTGTTGGATGCAAAAGTTGGTCAAGCGACTTTGCATCAATACGCATCACAGCCTCTTCACGGTTTATTAACCCCTCCTCAACCATTTCAATTGCCATCTTGAGAGCCGCACGAGCCGTGCGTTTTCCTGAACGAGTCTGAAGCATCCATAATTTACCTTTTTCAATGGTAAATTCGAGATCTTGCATATCCCGATAATGCTGCTCAAGATTCTGCGCAATCTGACATAATTTCAAAAAAGCCTCAGGCATAATTTTTTCTAACGACGGTCTATTTGAACCAGCAACAATACGCGCATTTTCTGTAATATTTTGAGGTGTTCGAATGCCCGCCACAACATCTTCCCCTTGCGCATTAACTAAAAACTCACCATAAAGTTCTTTTTTCCCTGTCGATGGATTGCGTGTAAAAGCAACGCCCGTTGCCGAATCTTCTCCCATGTTACCAAAAACCATAGCTTGCACATTAACTGCCGTTCCCCAACTTTCAGGAATGCTATGTAAACGGCGATAAGTAACTGCACGTGCTGTCATCCAACTTGAAAAAACGGCTCCAATCGCCCCCCATAACTGTTGTTCAGGATCTTGTGGAAAAGGGGTTCCTAATTTTTCTTCAACATAGGCTTTATAAGAAATAATAACATTCTTCCAATCATCTGCTGTCATTTCTGTATCAATAGTGTAACCATTGCATGCTTTTACTTCATCAAGAATCTCTTCAAAATACGAATGGTCTAGCCCCAAAACAACGTTAGAATACATTTGGATAAAACGCCGATAACTATCATAAGCAAAACGTTCATTATTGGCTTGTAAAGCAATTGCTTTTACAGTTTTATCATTCATGCCAAGGTTCAGCACTGTATCCATCATCCCTGGCATAGAAGCCCTAGCCCCTGAACGAACAGACAGCAAAAGTGGTCTTTGTTCATTCCCAAATTCACGTCCTGTTTGTTCAGCAACGTATCTTAGTGCTTGCTTAACAGATTCCTGTAGCTCTTCTGGATATGATTTGTCATGGGCATAATAAAAATTACAAACTTCTGTTGTCAGCGTAAATCCGGGTGGTACGGGCAAACCAAGATTACTCATTTCTGCCAAATTAGCCCCTTTACCTCCGAGAAGGTTACGCTCACTTGCACTTCCTTCTGCCTTTCCATCTCCAAAACTATAAACCCATTTTTTCACTGTACAAATCCTCCCATATCAGCTTCAAAACATCATTCAACCCAGGCTCACTTAAAAGCAATGATTTGATTCAAATTTGGCTCAACGATATCGCTTCATAAATGCATAATATTAATCCTTCCAAAAGAGATAATGACCAAAAGTATCACTATCCATCTTCTGGAAGATTAAGATTCAGTTTTTTAGAAAACTATCAATCACCGCAAAAAATTCTTCTACTTTCATGGCACCTTCATATTTACTACCATTAATAAAGAAAGTAGGTGTTGCTGTGACACCAAGCTCTTTACCGCGTTCAAAAGATGCATTTACTTCATCTAAAATGGACTGATTTTTCAAACACGCAGTAAAACTTTCATCTGTAAAACCAGCCATTAAGCCAATTTTCTTCAATGGTGTTAGAGCATTTTTTCCGAAAGCCCATTCATTTTGTTTTTGAAATAAAACTTCTATCAAAGGAAAATAGCGATCTTCCGGTGCACACCGTGCCAACATAAAACCTGCTGTTGCCCGAGGATCAAAAGCATATTCTCGGAAAATAAGTTTTACTTTTCCTGTTTTGATATATTTTTTACGAATTTGGGGAAGTATATCATTATAAAAATGCGCACAATGGGTACATGTCAACGAAGCATACTCAACAATGACGACTGGTGCATCCGCCTCTCCCTCAAAGCGATCCTTTACCTTACCCGATTGGAGAAGCTCTGCCATATCAACAGTTGCCACTGATTTGGGATCACGCGCTAAAGCAACTGTTACACTGTTTTGTACAATCGTTATGAAGAGAAAAATTATCCCGAAAGATAAAAAAGAACGATATTTTACCATAAATAATACTTTTCTGTTGTTATTAACGAATAGGAATCCAATGCTTTCTCATATATTAAAGAAAAATATATAAAATATCTTTCTATTTATTATTTTTTTCCAAAAAAATGCAACAGCCAAGTTGGTAAAGTGCTTGGTGCAAACTTTTATCTTCAATTCCTTCAAGCATTTTTTCCACGTATTTTTTGTCTTGTTCACTCAAAGGCGGTTTTAGAGGCAAGTGATTCATAAAAACCGACATACTCCTTTGCTCAATCTTGATGCGATCAATAGCAATATAGCCAAAAAATCCGTTAATTCTATGAAGTAATTCCTCTGTTTCATGCATCAATTTTAACGCAGCAAATCCTTCACATGCGACAACAAGTGTTGCTGGCTGAAAAACTTCATCTTGATCTGCACGACGTTTCCAAATAATTTTAAGCGGCATTGTATGTTCACTGATATCATAGCCTGCAATCTGTGGCCAATGTTCTATAAGCGCTACATTAAGCCCTGTCCGTTTGCGTAAAACTGGATCAAGTATTTTGTATACCGCCTCAGAAAGAGAATAAAAGATACGTTTTTTAAGTTGTTTTCTCATTTTTAGATCATTGTTCAAGCGCTTACTAAATTAAAATCATTTGTTTCATCTAAAAATTGTTGCCTCCTCAATTTATGAAATATCAACAAAATAAAAAGCCTTTTCTCACCAGAGCCTTGACAATAAAAGAGCAAAAAACATGAATTACAAAATAAATAATTTTTTCTTTTGCATTTTATATCTCCCTATGCTTGAAAGCAATCATGTATGAAATTTCTTCGCACCTCCTTGCTTGGTACGATCAAAATCACAGACATCTTCCATGGCGGATTACCCCCGAAAAGCAAAAACAAGGTATCCGTCCTGATCCTTATCAAGTTTGGCTTTCTGAAATCATGCTTCAACAAACAACCGTTGAAACAGTTAAGCCTTATTTTAAAAAGTTTCTAAAACTATGGCCTGATCTTTCCTCTTTAGCAAAAGCCTCCCAAGATGATATCATGAAAGCATGGGCTGGACTTGGTTATTATTCACGCGCACGTAATCTTAAAAAATGTGCGCGACAGCTTGTTGAAAACTACGCGGGACAATTTCCACAATCTGTAAAAGAATTGCGAACTCTAGCCGGTATTGGAGATTATACTGCCGCAGCCATTGCTGCGATTGCTTTTAACCACCCTGTAGCAGTGGTTGATGGTAATGTCGAACGTGTGGTAGCGCGACTTTTTGCTATCACTTCAATACTGCAAAAAGCAAAAGTTGAAATTAAAGAAAAAACACAAAAAATTACTGCTTTAAATCGTCCTGGTGACTTTGCTCAAGCAATGATGGATTTGGGAGCAACAATTTGTACTCCACGCAAACCATCTTGTTATACCTGCCCTCTTCAATGTTTATGCAAAGCAGAAAAGATGCAACAACCGGAGTCTTTTCCAGTTAAAGCCCCTAAAAAAGAACGCCCTTCAAAAACAGGTATTGCTTTTGTGGTCCTTAATAAAAAGAAACAAATTTATTTGGAAAAACGACAGACGCAAAAGCTCCTTGGTGGAATGACCCAAATTCCTAACAATATTGGCATAAACAACGAAAATGGGCTACAAAACGCACCCTTTACTGCCAATTGGCAATTCAAAGGACAAATTACGCATGTTTTTACTCACTTTTCTCTAAAACTTGATGTTTACTATACCGAAGATGTTCATGAAATGAATTGTGAAAATGGTTGGTGGTGTAACATTCAACATCTTGCCGAAGAAGCATTACCTACTGTTATGAAAAAAGCCATTTCCGTAGCACTTCCCAATTCTTTTAGATTTAAATAACCTTCCCTATTCATAAAAATGTTTTCTAATGGAGACTTTTGTATCTCTAGCGATCATTTACTAATCTGTAAAAGAAAAATTTTAAAAAATGAAATAACCAATTTTTTCTACAGACAAAAATTAAGGAGGGATAGAAACGCTTAGAAGCTTTAGATTTAAATTTCAGGATCTATCCTTTTTTCGCTTATGACGGAGCAAGTTAGCACCATCGTTATATTTACCAGCCCCCTCAACATCCCTTGGTACGTGAAACGGATTATAAGAGGTACTTTTAGTTCTTTCGTTAACAATTTTTATTCACACGCCAACCCCGTTTATGACATGCAAGAAAGTAATTTTCATCGATTCAATATGGAACAAATTTGAAATAAGAAAACTTGACGATATTCCGAGGGCAATTCGATATGAGTTGCGCTAAATTATATTTATAATCAATATATTATATTGCACTTTACAGATGTACGTATTCAAAAAAGCACTTAATTTTGAACTTCTGAATGAACCTTTTAATTCTGATATTTCATTTTTATAAGCTTATATTGAAATTTTACTGTTTTGGAACTAAAACGAGAACATAGAGTGAAAATTTCTCATTTTAATTTCTTCTAAAAGAAGCATAAAAATACTCGCTTGTCGCTTACAAGCGAGATTAGTGTGTCAATAAAAAACATCTAATAAAGGCATAAAACGCCCTTACGTCCATCTCAATCAAGATCAGGTACATTGGTGATCAATAGAATGAAGCGATCAGCTTAGTTCATAAAACACCCGTTTTTAACATTTGTGAACGTATGATCATTCTTAAATGATCTATGGACTTCAACCGTCCATTTTCCTCATAATACCAAAAGGTCCAACCATTACAACTCTGCGAATCTTGAGCCTTTCTTCCCATTGCGTGAATTGAGCCCGCTTCACCACCATGCATAATCGTACCATCAGCTCTTACAATAGCAGATACTTGCTTCTTACGATCATACAGAACTTCTCCAGGATAGAGTAAACCTGCTTCAAGCAAACTGTTGAATGCTACGCGCGGTTCTGCTTTTTTTCTATCCAAAATCGCTAGTTCTGGTTGCGCTAAAGGTTGAACCGCCGCGATTCTCTCACATGCTGCATCGATGTAATCTTGCTCGCGTTCAATTCCAACAAAATCACGCCCTAAAAGCTTGGCAACAGCACCTGTTGTTCCCGAACCAAAAAACGGATCGAGAATAACATCACCAGGTTTACTAGAAGCCATAATAATACGCGCTAATAACGCTTGCGGTTTTTGTGTTGGATGTAATTTACGCCCCGAATCATCCTTTAAACGTTCAGCTCCAGTGCAGAGAGGGAAAAGCCAATCTGAACGCATTTGTAGATCTTCATTTGCCGCTTTTAAGGCATCATAATTAAATGTGTACTTTTTATCTTTTTGATCTCGCACGGCCCAAATAAGCGTCTCATGAGCATTTTGAAAACGGCGCCCTCGAAAATTAGGCATCGGATTATTCTTGCGCCAAATAATATCATTAAGCATCCAAAAACCTAAATCTTGTAATGCCGTCCCAACCCGAAAAATATTATGGTAAGATCCGATAACCCAAAGTGTTCCGTTGGGTTTTAATACACGACGACAAGCAAGCAACCATGCACGAGTAAAAGCATCATAAGCAGCAAAACTCTCAAACTGATCCCATGCATCATCAACCGCATCAACAAGCGAATGATCTGGACGGTATAAAGCTCCATCCAATTGCAAATTATAGGGTGGATCCGCAAAAATCATATCAACAGAATGTTTTGGAAGTTTTTCTAAAACGGAAACACAATCTCCTTTAAAAATTTTATTGCGCCATGGCATTTGTGAGGGAGTACGAAGGAAATCTTTTTGAAGCTGAATAACTGTCATGAAAAACCCAACAAAATTAACTGAATTTGCCCTATAATCAACCAAAATAGTTTATAGGCCCGCATTACCAATCTATATTTACAAAATAGCGTAAACGTATCGTTAAAGTTCTACAAAATTGATAATTGTTTTTGTTTTTTTAGTAAAAAAACTTTCATATGAATGAAACCTTAATTTTCTTTTTTTCAATGTACTGTTCCCATATCTTTTATTTCGTAAAAGAATTAAGAATCATTTTCAAAGCGTATTTTTATGAAATAAGATCTTCTCAATATCGTTTTCATGAAAGTTGTCCATCTCGTAACATGTAAAGGAATATCTTATGCCTCAGATAGATCTTATTATTTTTGATTGTGACGGAGTTCTCGTCGATTCTGAATATCTTGCAGCAAAAATTGGATCTCAATTGCTCAAACAAACAGGATATGAAATATCACCCGAAGAATTGAGTGAGCGTTTTGCAGGGCTTATCTTTCGCGATATTCTTAAACACGTTGAACAGGAAACAGAAAAACCTATTTCTGCTCATCTCATAGATCAAATGACTAATATTTTTCGTACACAAATAAAAACTAAATTACGGGCTATTGATGATGTAAGAGAAGCTGTAGAAATTATCCAAACACGCTATCCCTACTGTATCTGCTCTAATGCAAAAAGCGTAGATATAAAAGAGATGCTCACCACGGTTGACCTCTATGACCTTTTTGAAGGTAAAATATTTTCAGCACCTGAAGTTGGAACAAAAAGAACGAAACCGGCCCCTGATGTTTTTCTTTTTGCCGCACAACAATTACAGGCAGAGCCCCAAAACACTATCGTTATAGAAGATTCACTTCATGGTGTACACGCAGCCATAGCAGCAGGCATGCGTGTCATCGGCTTTACGGGAGGATCACATAGCTATCTTGGCCACTCTAATGCACTTGCAGAAGCTGGTGCAGAAACAGTTATTGCAAAACATGCTCATTTAGGAGAAGTCTTAGAAGCAATGGCAGTATGGCGAGATCTATTATAAAAAATCTCTTGAATATATCAATTTGTAAACTATTGTAAGAAGTATTTTTATTCAAATGTCCTTCTCTTCTCGCTGCTCCTTTTATAATAACTTCAATAAATGCGTAATTCACGACACGGGTGAATTGCATCTCAATGTGAAGGAAAAATATAGCACCTCATTGAGATCATAAGTCAGTTAACCATTGTACGTGCTTTTAAAAAAGCAAAAAACAGGGGTACAAACTCATAAAAATTAAACCCTGCTTATCTATCTCAAATCCGATATCCCACTCCCAACCACAGCAGCCTATCCTGATAAATTATTATATTTGTCAAACAAAGGAATATTACGATGCCTTGCTCGATAAGATGTGAAAATTGATAACCTCTTTCATCTGATCAAAAAAATCACACACTATGGTAAAATTGTAGGGGATGCGCATATTGATCATGGAAAACAATATTAAAATTCACGTATTCTATAGAATACAAGACTTTATTGAAAATGACAAATGCGTCCTTGTTGAGTTACAAAGGCTTATATTTACTCAATCCAAATCTCATAAACTTGTTGAAGGCTTATTTACTTTGCTGCTTAAATAGTATTTTAACAGCATCAATTGGTACAACCTCCCTAAGATTACAAAAAACAAAAAGAATACACTCTTATGAAGATGTACCTTTTATCAAAAACATTTCATACCAAGTAATTTACAGACAATATATTGATTTATAATCATAATTTATCATTATTCAAATTAAGCAAAAAAACCGAATATTGTAAAATTCTCTCATTTCAAATCTGGATATGTTGAATTAAATAAATAAAGAAATAAAAATGCCTTTTAATGAATCATCTTAAAAGGCAAAAATTGTAGCAACATTAGGAGCGAGAAAAGTGTATGCCAATACCATCTTTCTTCTTTATAAACGTCAAAAATTCTGATGCCCTAAGAATTTTATATTATGGGGGCTTTATCATCATATCTATCATTGCAAAATAGGCTTGAGTACCTTGAAAACGGTTTCTTTAAAAAAGCACATAAATATGAAACATATAATCATGTTAAACAAGCGACAGAGATACCAATAGTTGCTTAAAATTTTCCGAAAGCATTTAATATACTTTTTAAATAAGCAATGAAATCAGATCTTTTCAAAAGTAATCCACTTTCTAAAAATAAAAGCGGCTTTTCAGTTTGGAAAAAAGAAAGTGTTGAAAATATTATCTAATGCTGATCTTTCGGCACTCATAAATATGTCTAAATTATATTCTTCTATACACTGCCTTGCATCATAGTAATATGCCGTTCACATTAGCGATAAAAAGATAATATCATTTATCTCTATCCAATTCGAGCTCTACTTTACACTATGAGAAAATTGTACATTTTTTAGTATCTATAACATATTATTATCTATAAGATAAATGTATATATTTAATAGTAAATTAAGAAGTATTATTCTGCTATCACAATGCAATTAAATAACCATTGAATAATAACTTAAATAATATCTATATAACACACATTATACAATAATGACTATCTATAATAAATACTATAAATAATAAAATTTTATCGTATCCATTCATATTTTAATTGTTAATAATATTTTTATAACTAAATCATAATTTTCATGTTTTCTATTATACTATCGATAATAAATAAATTTTTATATATTAAATATGTAAAAATTTTGATCAATTTTATTATCTATTAATGTATTTAAAAAATATATTAATATCGTTTTATAAAAATTATACGATAACCATATGCTGTTTTATATATAACACATAATAAAATATTCTATAAAGTTTTTAAAAATATAATTTGTAATTATTACTGTTACTTTTTTACAATAATGTTTGTAAAAAAATTATAGGTATATTTTTATATGTATTTTTATTATTGACTAAAAATACATATTGAACTATATGACTTGTATATAGTGTGAGATACATAAACATTATGTATATTTCTTACATATATAAATTAAAAATATTTGAGGTAAAGTTATGGTAAAAATATTTAAAAATTATATTTTAAGCATTTTTATAGCGAGCACTTTTTTTATTTCACAAACTGTAAATGTTAATGCAAACTATTTGAAAAACGATACTCCAAAAGAGGAACTTTCTGTTTTCCCAATGGAACAAGTAAAATATGCGAAATCCGATGTAGTTTCTACGACTGCTTTCTATGCTCCGTCTGTAAATTATCAAACAGAACATGGAACAATAGGTGAAGGAAAATTTGAAAAGGTCGTTGAGCCTATGACTATAGGAATGGGGCTATTGTTTACTGGATATGCAATGAGCTTTATAGGATCGATAATAAGTTGGATAAAGGACATAGTATTGATGTTCAAGTAATTCAATCTATTGTAGAAATATAGAATACATATCTTAATTATGTTATTATTAATTATTATAAATTTATTACATAATGAAGCTTCTATTTCTCTTACTATAACTATAAATTCTGTAAATTACATCCAAAAATCCAAAGTGTAATTTATATACACACATATATATATTGAATACTATAAAGTATTTGAGGTAAATGATGATTAATTTTTTTAACAATAATATATTAATTATTTCTATGATATCTGTTTTTTACATTTCACAGACTGTAAGTGTACATGCCAACTATTTGCAAAACAATATTCATCGTGAGAATATTTTTATTTCTGTAACAGAACAGAACAGAAAGGATGCAATCAGTACGATTGCTCTCTATACACAAAATCTAAATCGTCGTATGGAAAATGAAATTACCGTCGAAGGAAAATTTGAAAAGGTTGTTGAACCTCTTACACTCGGGGCTTTTGGTATGGGGATGGCACTTGGATATGCATCAAGTACGATAGGCATGTTTTTAGGATGGATAATAAGTAAAATAATATTGTATTTTAAATCTCGTTAAAATTGAAATTTCATCAGAATAAGACCTTCTCATATGAAATATAAACTATGAACATATTCTGTGTTTATCCATTGTTGATGATAAAACTAATGAATTATCACACTAAGAGTGAAAAAAGCTTTAAATGCTTCTGTTTCTCTCAATGTGCACTAATTCTGCCGATGCATCTATTCAATTCAGATTAAAATAAAAGTATTGGTGGTAAACTATGATTAAAGTATTGAAAACTTACGTATTAAATATTTTTATAGCAGTTGCTTTTTTGCTTTCACAAGTTATAAATGTTCACGCCAATCATTTGAAAAATGATACTCAATGGGAAACTGTCTCTCTAATAGAACAAGGAAAGAAAAAAGCTATCGATATAGCTGCTCTTTATGTCCCAAGTTTCACTCATAGAGCAAAAAGTGAATCTGCCTTTGAAGGAAAATTTGAGAAAGTGTTTGAACCAATTACGCTAGGAGTTTTTTCTACAGTAGGAGCTTTGGGTTTTGGATTCTTGACTGGATCTGTTATGGCCATATTTAGTGGGATAATCGGATGGGCAATAGGAAAAATTAAAGGCAAATAATTCAAAGATACTTAGTTATTTTTTTCTATTTAAAATGAAAATACTTTACAGCCTGCTTCCCATCATTTAGCAGGCTGTTGTATGTTTTCTATGGATAACCTTTAGGTTACCATACTGTATAGCACAAATATAATATCTATTATTATACAAAGTAATAAATTAAGCTAAAAAAGATTATTCAAAGTATAGATTTGCGCACGAAATGCCATAAAATTACCTTATAAATCTTCCAATGTGAGTCATGAGATGTATCATTTTAACATTTCATTTAGTAGATTTAATTGTTACAGAGTACTAAGAGCATAAAATAACTATGAATGATTGATTTTTATACAAAAGTTCTTCAGTAAATACTATTCTATCTATTTAATTTTATTATTTAAGAAGGTGTACAAGTGAAGATACGTTGTAAAATCTAAGTGAATGAATAATAGAGAGAAAATTTTTGACTGTAACAGATTTTCTGTGAACATTTGGCGTTTATATCTCAAAAATAAAAATGCTTAAGGCTATTTCCTTTCATTATTGAGTTAAAAAGAAGAAAAGAAGCTCTATCCATTTAATAATTTAAATATTATGAAAAACGTGAAATAAATAACTTCACCAATTTGCCAGAAATAAAAAAAGGATAAGACTTATGGAATATATCAGCACGAGAGGTGAAGCTCCTGCTTTAAGCTTTACGGAAACAATCATGACAGGGTTGGCAAGCGATGGGGGACTTTATTTGCCAGATAAATTTCCTCAGCTATCATTTGATGCGTTACGAGCACTTCGTGGTCAGTCCTATACAACAATTGCTAAAACTATTCTGTGGCCCTTTGTGAATAACGAAATCGAATATACAGCTTTTGAAAATATGATCGCTGAATCTTATGCGACCTTTCACCATCCAGCAATCTGTCCGTTACGACAAACTGGAGCAGATGAATTTATCCTTGAACTCTTTCATGGTCCTACTTTAGCTTTTAAAGATGTAGCAATGCAGTTTCTTTCTCGACTGATGGATTATGTTTTGACTGAAAAAAATAGATGTGCAACGATTATTGCTGCAACATCAGGTGATACAGGAGGAGCTGCGATACAAGCTTTTGCTGGAAAAGAACACTCAGATATTTTTATTTTATTTCCTAAAGGACGTGTATCGCCTGTTCAACAACGGCAAATGACAACCAATCATTGTTCCAATGTTCATGCCATTGCCATTGAAGGAAATTTTGATGATTGCCAAGCTCTTGTCAAAGCAATGTTTAATGACCACAATTTTCGTAAAAAAAGAGCACTTTCAGGTGTTAATTCTATAAATTGGGCGCGTATCATGGCGCAAATTGTTTACTATTTTTCATCTGCACTTTCTTTAGGAGCACCTGATAGAGCTGTTTCATTTACTGTTCCTACTGGAAATTTTGGTGATATTTTCGCAGGTTATGTCGCAGCCCGTATGGGATTACCCATTGCTCAACTGGTCATCGCAACGAATGATAACGACATCCTTGTACGTACATTGACCAGTGGTACTTACGAAACACAACCAATAGTCCATACAACATCACCTTCTATGGATATTCAGGTCTCTTCTAATTTTGAACGTTTGCTCTTTGAAAGTGGCAATCGTGATCCAATGTGGATTCGCAATGCAATGGAAAACTTGAAAAAAACGGGGCTCTTTACTCTTGATGAAAAGCAACTCAAAAATATTCGTTCCCTATTTTCCGCTGGAAAAAGCAACATGGCTGCAACAGCTCAAACAATTGATAGTGTCTATAAGGAAAGTGGCTATCTTGTTGATCCACATACAGCGGTCGCTCTTCAAGTAGCGCGTGAAAACAAAAAACCGCATATTCCAATGATCGTTCTTGCCACGGCTCATCCAGCTAAATTTCCTGATACTATTAAAAGCGCTTGTGGCCTTCATGCTCCATGGCCATCTCATCTCAATGATGTAATGAAACACGAAGAACATTTTATAAATCTTGCTAATGATGAAAAAATAGTAAAAGATTATATTTCTTTAAAATCGCGTGCATCTTATTAAAGTTAGCTGCATTAATTTAAATCAAGAATATTCTGATACCCTTACAATGAGGTGTTTAGCTTATTTAATGGAGTTGTAGATACATGGATGTAGATATATGTCGCCTTAGTAATGGTTTGACTATCGCCACACATACAATGCAACAAATTGATAGTGTTGCTCTCGGAATATGGGTTAAAGTGGGCTCACGCAATGAAACCTCCACACAGCATGGTATTGCTCATCTTCTTGAGCATATGGCTTTTAAAGGAACCGAAAACCGTACTGCTTTTCAAATTGCAACCGATATTGAAGATGTTGGCGGTGAAATCAATGCTACAACCAGTATTGAAACAACAGCTTACTTTGCACGTGTACTTAAAAGTGATATCCCACTTGCTATAGACATTTTAGCCGATATTTTAATGCATTCAAAATTTGACGACGATGAACTAGAACGAGAAAAACAAGTAATCTTTCAGGAAATTGGTGCTGCCCATGACACTCCTGATGATATTGTTTTTGATCACTTTACAGAAACAGCCTTTCGTCATCAATCCCTTGGACGCTCTATTTTAGGAACAGCTAAAACTATTCAATCATTTACATCTACTGATCTCCATGATTTCATCAATAAACAATATAGTGCAGATCGTATGATTGTCGTTGCTGCAGGAGCTGTAAAGCACGAAAGTTTCTTGCGAGAAGTTGAAAGTCGTCTTGGTACTTTTCGCTCCCATTCAACCGCACCTCTTACTAATCTTGCAAATTATGTCGGTGGCGACTTTCGTGAATATCGCGATTTAATGGATACACAAGTTGTTCTAGGGTTTGAAGGGCGTGCTTATCACGCGCGTGATTTTTATGCAGCCCAAATTCTTTCAATCATTCTTGGTGGTGGTATGTCTTCACGTCTTTTTCAAGAGGTAAGAGAGAAACGTGGATTATGCTATTCTATTTATGCTTTTCATTGGGGATTTTCAGATACTGGGCTTTTTGGTGTTCACGCAGCTACCGGACAAGAAGGGCTCAAAGAACTTATTCCTGTGATTCTTGATGAACTTTCCAAGGTCAGCAAAAATATTCACGCCAACGAACTGCAACGAGCACAAACGCAATATCGTGCAAATCTGACAATGTCACAGGAAAATCCCTCTAGTCAAGCACATCTCATTGCTCGCCAAATACTCCTTTATGGTCGACCAATTCCAATATCGGAAACAATTGAACGCCTCAATCTCATCACTCCTAAAAGATTAACTGATTTAGCACATCGTCTTTTTACAAACTCCACTCCAACACTAACTGCTGTCGGACCTGTAGGACCCCTTATAAATTTTGATGATTTAACGTCAACTCTTTCATACAAGCTAAAGTAAAAACTTCTTTTCAATGCAACATCACAATAACGTCACATATTTTATCATAAAATTTACCACAAAAGCTCTCCTCATTAAATAAGTTTTGGAAATATTGGGCAAATAGGCGTACAAAACTACCCAATTCATACTTCATGTGATAAAGATTCTAATAAGTGAAGGTATATCCGTGAAATCTGAAAATTCATGGTTTAACTTTGCACTTTTAAAATATAAAACTTCATTCGCTTCAGGTTCCATTGAAGCAAATGGGTGTGTGGTCTATTTGTATATAAAATCACATAACTTAAGAAAAAGTGATAACAATTTATTATGTAAATAAATTATAAAAGGTGGACGTTTTTTCTCAAAAGTCGAAATGAAAATTAAACATCCTAAAATATTGAGAGTGGGACATTGTGAAGAGTTTGCGTAAAATAATTGACATCATTTTCATTGTAGTCGTTAGTTCTTTTGTCCATCTTACATCAGCACAAGCAATTGAACCAGTTAAAATTTCTTCTCAAGATGCTGCTCTTGATCTCTCAAAAGCAATTGAAATTCACCATACAAACAACTCTATTTTTCAAACAAGTACAGCACCAGGACCAGATGGTATTGTATGGCGTATTGAAGTGCAGGCAAAAAATGAAAAATTTTCCGGAAATTGGGCAGTTTTTTCTCTTGCAAATCCAACAGATGAACAAGTTGATCGTCTCATCGTTGCCCCCCATTACCGCATGGCACGTTCTGGATTTTTTTGGCCAGACCTTGGATCATCAAGGATTCAATCCATAACGCCAAGCGAAGGTTTTTCCCTCGATCGTCAACTTAGTGCAAACTCTGATATCTTTCGTATTACCCTTAACCCTGGTGCTGTTATTACATTTGTAGCCGAACTTAACTCTGCAAATCTACCGCAAATCTATTTATGGCAACCTGAAGCTTATAAAGATGCAATTAATTCTTATACGCTTTATCATGGTATTCTTCTTGGGATATCAGGTCTCTTAGCGCTTTTGTTAACTGTTCTCTTCGTCGTCCGTGGAACGGGGCTGTTTCCTGCAACAGCGGCAGTTGCTTGGGCAGTGCTTTTTTATATTGGTATTGACTTCAACTTTTTAAATAAATTCTTTGCAGTTACACTCACAACCCAACCAATCTGGCGTGCTGGTACAGAAGTAGCACTTACTGCTACACTCTTCATTTTTCTTTTTACCTATCTCAGCCTTAACCGCTGGCATTATCATTTTAGTTACGGTGCTATCGCTTGGACCATTGCGTTTTGCAGTCTAGGAGCCTTTGCTATTTACGATCCCATCAGAGCAGCTGGAATTGCGCGTTTGTCTTTTGGCCTTACCGCTGTGCTTGGTATAATATTAATCATCTATTTCTCAATCAGAAGCTATGACCGCGCCATTATGCTTATTCCAACATGGTTGCTCATTAGCTTTTGGTGTGTTGGAGCCTATACCTGCATAGCTGGACATTTAAACAATGATATTATCCAGCCAGCATTAGCAGGGGGATTAGTGCTCATTGTTCTTCTCATAAGCTTTACTGTCCTGCAACAAACTTTTTCTAATGACGCTTTCCATGAAGGAATATTTTCCGACCTTGAACAACAAGTACTCGCAGCAAAGGGAGCTGGAAATATTATTTGGGATTGGAATATTGAGCGTGATCGTATTGTTGTACATCCAAACATGGCAACCCTTTTTGGTACTGAAATTCATAACCTCAATGGACCTATGCGCAACTGGATTTCAGCCTTGCACCATGATGATCGTGAACGCTTTCAAGCCGTATTGGATATCATTCTTAAAAATAAAAAAGGGCGCATTGATCAAATTTTTCGGCTTTCTTCCGGTGGTGGTTATTATCATTGGTTTTCTCTTCGTGCACGTCCGGCTATGCAAAAAGATGGAAAAATCACACGTGTCATTGGAACCATTGTCAATATTACTAACCATAAAAAATCCGAAGAACGCTTATTGCATGATGCAATCCACGACAGCTTAACTGGACTTCCTAACCAACAAATTTTCTTTGATAGACTACAAAATTATACCTCTTTAGCGAAAGCAAATATCAAAATTAGACCGACTGTCTTTATGATTGATTTTGACAATTTTCGCCAAATTAATCGCAAATTAGGCATAGCAGTTGGGGATACTGTACTGCTTATAATCGCACGTCGTTTAAATCGTCTCATTAACTTTCAAGACACCTTATCGCGTCTTTCAGCAGACCGCTTTGCAATTATTTTACTCAGTGAAACCGAACCACAAAAAATTGCAGCATTTGCAGATCATTTGCACAAAACAATTTCAGCACCTATTTCACTTTCAGAAAATAAAATAATCCTTTCAACCTCTATCGGATTGGTTACATGGAGTGAAAGCCGATCGACGGCTAAAGATATTTTTAATGATAGTGAGTTAGCGATGATTCGCGCAAAACAAATGGGTGGGAACCATATTGAACCTTTTCGTCCTAATTTTCGCACTTTGGGTCTCGAACATAATACTCTGGAGAAAGATGTTCATTATGCCATAAAACGTAATGAGATGAAAATCCTCTACCATCCTATTCTTAATTTATCAGACGGACATATTATTGGTTTTGAAACAATTGTAGAATGGCATCACCCCACTTATGGAAATTTAAATGTCTCTGATTTCATAAAAATCGTAGAAAATGAACAAATTGTTATGGATTTGTCACAATTTATCATTGATAATGCCATTATTGATCTTATAAATGTACAAGAAAAGTTTTCCCAACAATCTTTCTTTATTTCAATTAATTTACCAAGCGCAGAAATGATTCATCCTCGTTTTATCAGTCAATTGCGTGCCGCTTTGCTTCGCCATCCGCTCCACAAAGGGCGTCTGATGATTGAAATATCTGAATTTGTCTTAAGAAATAATCCTGAACAATCAGCGCACTTTCTTGAACAAATTAAAACACTTGGAATGAATCTCGCACTCGATAATTTTGGAACAGGTTATTCGTCTCTGACCTATCTCGTACGTTATCCATTTGATATGGTTAAACTTGATCGTTCACTTATCTCAATCGACTCTCTTAAGAAGAAAATTGTTCTAAAGTCTATCATTAATATGGCAACAGATCTTAATTTGCAAATTATCGCAGAAGGTGTTGAAAATGAAAAAGAAGCAATCTTCCTCCGTCAAGAAGGCTGTAAATATGTTCAAAGTACACTTGTGACGAAACCGATTGCCATAGAAGAATTAATTACGCTCGTTCAGAGCCATTTCCCTTATAAAATAAAAACATAAGGGATAAAATAACGTGTAAAGTTAAAAAGCTTAGAAAAAACTCTACGCGTGTCCCATTTCAGAAGCAAGATAAGTTGGATCGATACCCATGCGTGTTAAACTTTTATCATACTTGCAGCTTAAATCGCTTTCAAAAAGAAAACTAGGTGATGTAGAACTGATTAGCCAACCATTTGTAGAAATTTCTGCCTCAAGTTGCCCCGCTTTCCATCCAGCATAGCCTAATGCGACCAGTGCATGTTGCGGACCTTGTTCGCAACTGATCGCTTTTAATATATCAATTGTCGCAGTAAAACAGATCTTATCTGCAATAAAAACAGTTTCTTCACAAGTATAATCATCTGAATGAAGGACAAAACCACGCGAAGGATCAACAGGACCACCATAGCGAACAGGAAACTGTTTTATTGGTTCAGAAAGACTTTTTTTTTGGCCACTGTCTATGACTCCCAAATGAAGCAAAAGCTCTGGAAAATCAATATGATGCAATTGATTAAGAATGATGCCCATCGCACCGGCATCAGAATGCGCACAAATATAAATAACAGAACGAATAAAGCGTTTGTCATTCATCCCAGGCATTGCTATGAGTAATTGTCCACCTAAAAAGCCATTACACCGCTTCATTAATCTGTTATTCTCCATAATTTACATGATAAAAGTTTGTTCATTTAGCACACTAGGAAAATAAAACTCCAATGAAAAAAAGTCGTATATTTACAAATTTACAAAATATCGCAACTTTCTTTTATAAAAAGCTTTTAGTTACTTTAAGCTTAACATTCATAGTTTTAGAATTACTTAACATTCCTGTAAATGCTCAAACAGAACAAAAACTCCAGCTTTTCGCAACATCTTGGTATGAATCAGATGGTGGTCGTATCCGATTAGCGATCACTGAACCTTCTCTTTCTGGAATAAGAGAAGGCATTATTGAAATTGAGCTTAAACCAGGATGGAAAACTTACTGGCGTAATCCAGGTAATTCTGGCATGGCACCATTTTTTAATTTCAACCAACAGATTTCTTATGAAATCTTTTATCCTACTCCACAGCTTTTTGAAACAGAAAATGATTGGTCATTAGGTTATAAAGATAAAGTAATATTGCCCTTCAATCTTTCTGGTTCAAGCAAAAATTTAAGTGGTGCTTTCACTCTTGGATTATGTAATAAAATCTGTCTTCCATTTACTATTAACTTTGATTTTTCGCCATCTGCTCTTAAAAATAAACAGCTTCCTGCTTCCTTCTTAAAAAAGGCGCAAGATTCTTTGCCCCGCATGATGCAGAATGCACTAAAAATAAGTGCCGAAAAAAATAACAGTACCCTTCTTATAAAAATACAAAATAACAACAAAACCACTCCTTCCTCTCTCTTTTTAGATGGAGGAGAAATGCAAATTGGAGCAGCAAGAAAAGTCAGTGATAACGCAGAATATACACTCTTCAGTGCTCCACTCTATTTCACACCAGAAGAAATAAACCAAAAAATTTTTTATACAATTTCTTTTAAAGATCACGCCTTAAGTGGAACATTCATATTCCATACGCAGCCAACCCCTCTTGCGTCTCCATGATAAAAGAAAAAGCTCTCAAAAAGCAATTATGCTGGAAAACGTCCATTTTCACGATATTGAGTAATTGCTTTGCGAGCAAGGGCATCTGCGCGTTCATTTTCTGGATGTCCCGCATGCCCTTTTACCCAGTGCCATCTAACTGTATGACAAGAACTAGCATCCTCAAGAGCTTGCCATAGCTCCATATTTTTAACAGGATTTTTTGATGCAGTGCGCCAATTATTCTTTTTCCAATCTTCAATCCACTTAGATATACCGTTACGTACATAAACTGAGTCTGTATAAAGATCGACCAAACAGGGCTCTTTAAGCGCCTTTAATGCACAAATTGCCGCCATGAGTTCCATTTGATTGTTTGTCGTATGGACCTTACCGCCATAAAGCTCCCGTTCATGACCATTCCAGCGTAAAATTGCCCCCCATCCTCCAATTCCAGGGTTCCCTGAGCAAGCACCATCTGTATAAATTTCAACGACTTTTTGTGGAGTTGCCATAAAATTTAAAAACCTAATTCACTTAGCGAATTTACATTACTGAAAAAACAAAGCTTGTGCCAATACTCCCATGGATCTTTCTTAATAACAAAGCTATTAGGCGGTGTATTAAACCAATCATATAGACGTGTGAGTAAGAAACGTAGAGACGCACCACGAGCTAATAAAACCATCTTGTCCAATTCTAAAGGGATCAATGGTCTTATTTTTTGATAACTTTCCAATAACTTACGTGCTTTGGTAAGATTATAGGAATGATCAGGCTCAAAGCACCAAGCATTTAAACAGATCGCTAAATCATAAGCAAAAAAGTCATTACAAGCAAAATAGAAATCTATCATCCCAGAAAGACGATGATTCACAAAAAAGACGTTATCATTAAATAGATCTGCATGAATAATGCCTATTGGTAAATTGAACGGCCAATTTTTCTGTAAAAAAGCCAATTCCAACTCAATTTTTTGTCCAAATTCTTTTAACAATGCATCTTCTTTGGTTTGACAACGTTGCCACAAGACCTTCCAATCCATAACAGAAAGAGTATTTTTACGACTAAGTGTAAAATCCTGTCCTGCTAAATGCAATTGTGCTAACCCCGTCCCCACTTCGCCACAATGATCTATATTGGGCTGGCGGATCCACTCTCCTTCCAGAAAAGTAATAATAGCGGCAGGACGTCCTGCTAATTCACAGATCATCATTCCATCATTTTGAATAACAGGTTGAGGACAAGGAATTCCACGCTGTCCTAAATGCTGCATCAAGCAACAAAAAAAAGGTAAATCATCTTTTGAAATACGCTTTTCATAAAGTGTTAAAATAAATCGCCCTTGTGTTGTCTCTAACATAAAATTAGAATTTTCAGTCCCCTCCTCTATACCTTGATAAGACAAAAGTGATCCTATTGCATAACGTGTTAAAAACACTTTTAAATCATTTGGGTGAATATCTGTATAAACGGCCATTATTCTGCTTTCGTTGTAGATATGTTTGTATTCTGATTTTCATTTTTTGCATTATTTGCTTGACCATTGACGAAAGCCATATCTTGAGACGTTAAAATGACGTCGCGTAATTCGCGACTCACTAAAAATTTTTCCGTTTCTACCGCTGTTTCAGCTAATTCTATTGTGACATCATAACGCTCACGAAATGCTGAAATAATTTCATCAATAATAATTTCAGGAGCCGAAGCCCCTGCTGAAAGACTGACAATAGAAAGAGATTTTAGGTTTTCAAAATTAATTTCATCAGCGCGCTGAACTAAAATAGCTTGCCGCGCACCAGACTTTTCGGCAACCTCTACTAAACGTCGTGAATTAGAAGAATTTGGTGCTCCAACAATCAAAAACAAATCGCTCCCCTTTGCCGCTGCTTTAACCGCATCTTGTCGATTCGTTGTAGCATAGCAAATTGACTCAGCCGCTGGGGCTGCTAATGTAGGAAAACGTTGTTGTAATATATCGATAATTCCTGCAGTATCTTCAACAGAAAGCGTTGTTTGTGTCACAAATCCTAATTTATCTGGATCATTGGGTTGATAATGCAAAGCATCTTCTATCGTTTCAATAAGCGTCACAACTCCTTCTTCAAGCTGTCCCATTGTCCCTATCACCTCAGGATGACCAGCATGACCAATCAATATAACATGACGACCATGACGTTGATGTCGTATCGCTTGTTTATGAACTTTCGAGACCAACGGACATGTTGCGTCAAGATAAAACAAATTATAGTATCGTGCTTCTTCTGAAACAGATTTTGGTACACCATGAGCAGAAAAAACAACTGGTTGATTGCGATGTTCTTCTGGAATCTCATTAAGTTCTTCGACAAAAACAGCACCCCGTTGCTGTAATCCCTCAACCACGTAGCGGTTGTGTACAATTTCATGACGGACATATACTGGAACACCATATTTTTTTAATGCAAGCAGAACAATCTGGATAGCACGATCAACCCCTGCACAAAATCCACGTGGACCACAAAGACGTATCGTTAAAGGGGGAAGTCCAGACATAAATCATCCTTAATCTCTATAGTTTTAGCTATATATTCAAACAACCTATTATTATACATGAATAAGCAATGTAAAAAAACGTGCAATATCATCTTTTACATAAGAACACACTCTATCGTGTTTTCTTACAGCATTTTCTTGAAGAAAAGCTCTTTTAAAATTTGCTCTTTCATTTTACGCAACTAAAGAGCGATAAAATACCAAACAAGAGATTCAATCAAAAGAATTCCAAAGATAGCTGCCAAATACAGTAACGAAAAGAAAAACGTTTTTTTGGCCATCAAAATAGTTTCATTATGTGTATCAGCTTTCCATAAACAATAGGCAAAATAAATAAAGATAATGCTTAAAATTGTTGAAAAAATACCATAAAAAATTCCGCCAAGACCAGTAAAGCAAGGAGCAGCAGCACACAATGCCATCAAAATAGTATAAAATAAAATCTGTTTTTTTGTTGAATGTTCACCTCGTACATTAGGCATCATAGGGATACCTGCAGCCTCATAATCAAGAGATGAAAATAAAGAAAGAGCCCAAAAGTGAGGGGGGGTCCACATAAAAATGATTAAAAATAATAAAAAGCTATCAATACTCACTGTCCCTGTTGTCACGGCCCATCCAATCATTGGTGGAAAAGCCCCAGAAGCACCACCAATAACAATATTTTGTGGTGTGATACGCTTTAACCAAATTGTATAGATAACGACATAAAAGAAAATCGTAAACGCAAGAAAAAATGCCGCAAACCAATTAATGAAGCTCCCCATAACCAATACCGAGAGCATAGAAAGAACCATGCCAAAAATAAATGCCTTTTGGGAGCTGATTTTACCCATGGGAATAGGACGCTTTTTAGTCCGTTCCATCACAGCATCAATGTCAGCATCATACCACATGTTCAGTGCTCCCGCACCACCGCCACCAGCAGCAATACATAAAATTGCTAAAAAACCATACCACGGATTGATAGGAACAGGCGATACAAGCAAACCAACCAGAGCCGTAAAGACCACAAGAGACATAACACGTGGCTTTAATAATGTGATGTAATCACCAATACCGGATTTTGGTGGCGTTGATTTATCATTCACAACCGATAACTCTTCTGAAACTGACATTCCACTCAAAACCCTTTTCCATTTCTGTCATTCACAAACCCAATATTATCTGACAAATATTATCTAGCGTATGGAAATAACCCATTAAGACCAATCGTATTTTTGAGAAAATATGAAATATCTCTTTCGCACGTATCCCCTAAAAGTAAATGGAAATATTGGCAATAAAAATACATTTTTTCAATCAACGTTCTCTCCACATTACAAATGTATCATAAAAATATATCATATGAATTAATATATTTGGGTAAATACTGATTTTGTGTTATAGTTTTTTATAGGGAATTCATTTTTTATGTAAATCTATGCACGGTTGTGGGTGTTGAGTCGGATAGGATTTTCTGTGATACTTTATAAATTACTCAAAAAAACTTTTTTTATTGGTGCTGTTCTTTACACACTTTATAGTAGTTTTATCAGTCATGCATTTGCACAAACACCCTATGCACAAGATGTTCCTGCTCCGCAAACCTATGGTGCATGGACAAAAGTGTGTTCTCTACCACCAGGTACACCTAACATGCAGTGTGAAATTGTACAAAACGTTCACACACAAGGGCGTCAAGATATTACCTTGCGCGTTACATTTTATAAACTTCCTCAAAAGCAAGGTGCTTTGATGCGTGTTTTTGTTCCGATTCGCGTTGAATTACGTCCTGGCGTTGGAATTAAAATTGACGATAAAAATATGGGCAGAATGGAATATCGTCGTTGTCTTGGTGATAATTGTGTTGCTGAAGCCTTTCTTAAAGAAGACATATTGCAGCTCTTTTTAAAAGGAAAAATGGCAACCTATTTTATCTTTACAACTCCTGAACAAGGGATTGGAGGTTTTGTTGACCTTCATGGTCTTGGCGACGCCTATGCAACCTTACCGACATGAATGAAATCAATACATTTTAAACAATCAAAATCTCATCGTATATTTTGAAAGATTCTTAAAATTAGATTGATAAAAATCTTCGAAGCCCCCATAAAAATAGGATAATTCTTATGAAATCGCTGATTGATCATTTTGATATTGCTTCCTCTAAAGTGCAATCACTTATACAGGAAACACTTCATCATGCTGATGATGGTGAGCTTTACCTTGAGTATACAGAAAGCGAAGCTCTTTTATTTGATAATGGACAGCTTAAAAACGGCTCATTTCATCAAGATATGGGATTTGGACTACGCGTTGTTGCTGGAGAGGCTACTGGATATGCTCACTCTAGTGAGTTATCAGCTGCTGCACTCAAACGTGCCAGTGAAGCTGCTAAAGCTGTTACCTATAATAATCATGCAGGGACTTATAGCATAGCACCTCAACAAACAAACAAAAGGCTTTATCAACCGCATAATCCCCTTGATGCTCCATCATTTGAAGAAAAAAGTGCTCTTTTGCAAAAAATTGATGCCTATTTACGTGCTAAAAATGATAAATTGCATCAGGTGACTGTTTCTCTTTCCGGCTCGCTACAACATGTTGAAATTTTACGTGCAGATGGTTATTTGGTTCGTGATATTCGTCCCCTTGTGCGACTTTCTATATCTGTGGTCGCAGCTGAAGGCAATCGTCGTGAAAATGGTTTTTATGGATGTGGAGGGAGACAAGCATTTAACCAATTTATTCATGAAGACAATTGGAAAAAAGCCGCGGATGAAGCCTTACGTATGGCTTTAACAAATTTAGAAGCAGAAGCAGCACCTGCTGGATCTTTTGATGTTGTCTTAGCTAACGGATGGCCTGGTGTTATGCTCCATGAAGCCGTAGGTCATGGTTTAGAAGGTGACTTTAACCGTAAAAAAACATCGGCTTTTGCTGGACTTTTAGGACAACAAGTTGCAGCAAAAGGTGTTACAGTTGTTGATGATGGAACAATTCCACAATGCCGTGGCTCTCTCACTGTCGATGATGAGGGGACCCCTTCAGGATATAACGTTCTCATTGAAGATGGAAAACTCGTTGGTTTTATGCAAGACAGGCTTAATGCACGGCTTATGGGAGGTAAATCAACTGGAAATGGACGGCGTGAATCTTATGCTTATGCACCAATGCCACGAATGACCAATACAATCATGCTAGGAGGAGATAAAACACCTGAAGAAATCCTTTCTTCACTTAAAAGTGGTATCTATGCTGTTTCATTTGGTGGAGGACAAGTTGATATTACTTCCGGAAAATTCGTCTTTGAATGTACTGAAGCATACCGAGTAGAAAATGGCAAAATTTGTGCACCAATCAAAGGTGCAACTCTTATTGGAAATGGACCGGATGCTATGAAACGTATCACAATGATTGGTAATGATAGTAAACTAGACAATGGTATTGGTATGTGCGGAAAAGCAGGGCAAAATGTCCCTGTTGGTGTTGGTCAACCTCATCTTCGAATCAATAATATGACAATCGGTGGAACTGCGCTTATAGAGGAATAAGCTTGCTCATTCCTTCCCAGTATTGCCTCCTTCTCGTCTATTACGACCATTTTGTGAGGGGGAGATTACAATGAATTGATTTATAAAGATAATCTAGCGTTATTCATATTGTATTAGAACCTTGAATACCGCAAGATTCTCTCATTTTAAATCTG
Organism: Bartonella sp. AA1HLJMS; assembly: GCF_042197445.1. Taxonomy (NCBI): domain Bacteria; kingdom Pseudomonadati; phylum Pseudomonadota; class Alphaproteobacteria; order Hyphomicrobiales; family Bartonellaceae; genus Bartonella; species Bartonella sp. AA1HLJMS. Next base: position 39,519 of record NZ_JBHIRW010000012.1, read on the forward strand.
TGTCTGTTGGATCAATCAAAATCATTCGTTTATACGTTACAGGCGGGGAGAGTTATATGGATAAAAACTGTACAAGAAAAGACTAAAGATTCCTCTTATGGGGCGTCTCAAGTGCCAAGAGTTTTAAGAAACATTAGGGGATGGCAAATATAACGACGGCACAGGCTTATTCAGACACATCTTTTTCGTAAGATATTAGTCTTTTGTGTGGGGTAACTTGTCTTTTATATTCATAATAAAAAAGACTTTCTACATTTAGTGCTCTTAAATCAACGAGAAAAAGGTTATTATTATAGATAAATTTTGGAGAGATTTTATAATAATACTCAGGTAAACTTTTAAAAAAATTAGGCTAAAGTTTCCAACCTTTCTTTTTTTTCTTTTTGCTCAAAACAGCAACAATTTCGACATGTGGTGACCATAAAAATTGATCAATCGGTATGATTTTTTCTACTGTATACCCCCCTGCAACAAGAAGAGATAAATCACGAGCAAATGTAGTAGGATTACAAGAAATTGCCACAACACGTGATACTATAGTCTTCGCTAATTCACGTACTTGTTGCTCTGCACCAGCACGGGGAGGATCAAAAACAACACTCTCAAAACATTCAAGTTCCTTTACAGAAAGGGGATGTCGGAAAAGATCACGTTTTTCACAAGTGACCGTTTTTAAACCAGTCGCAAAACGTGCTGCTGTATTTAGATTTCTTAATGCATCTTCATTATTTTCTACTGCATGAACATTCATCTTTTTTGCCATACGCAAGGTAAATGTTCCTACCCCTGAAAACAAATCAACAGCATTCTTTGCTTTTTTTAAATGAGTCAAAATAATATTGCCCATTATATTTTCAGCTTCACAAGTTGCTTGCAGAAAACCACCAGAAGGAAATTCAACACGGACATCTCCAAAGTAAATCTCTGGTTTTTCTCGTTCAACCAAAACTTCACCGTCAACAGATAAACGTATAATCCCATATGAAAGAGCAGCACTGATCATTCTCTGACGAAGTGATTCATGGTGTATAATGCAACCGCTTAAAGCAACATCTAAACCATTTTCAACACATGTTATCGTAACATGAAACCGTTTGGCAGAGCTCTTTAGAAAAGCACAGAGCTCTCTGATATTATGCAACTGAGAAATAAGCTCTGGACGGCTTACTGGGCATTCCTCAAGAGCTACAATCTCATGAGAGAGATAACGGTTAAAACCAACTTTTTGCCCCTGTGGGGTCATGGATGCTGTTAGAGTAATCCGCCGTCGGCTATAAGGTTTACATTCTATTAAAGGCGCAACAACATTATTAAGTCCATACTTTTTAAGCGCCTCAACAACCAATTGTTGTTTCCATACGCGATAAGCATCCATATGCCAATGCTGAAGAGTACACCCTCCACATTCTCCAAAATGCTGACAAAGAGTATCAATGCGTTCTGATGATTTTTCTTTTAATGTTATATATGTTGCATATTTTCCATGAACAGTAATTTCAGCACACTCTCCTGGTAAAGTAAAAGGAACAGAAACGAAGCCGTGAGACGTCTTAGCAATACCATAACCATTTGCTCCGATATGATCGATTATGACATTGTCATTCACTCTTGTTTTTCTCCGAATAGTAAATATTCCACGTTGCCATCACCACCTGTAATAGGGGAAGAAATTAAACCTTTTGCACTCCACCCTGTTTGTATATTTAACCAAACAAAAAGCGCCTCAGCAGTTTCTTTAGCACTTGATGGACTTAATATTCCTCCCTTACTAAAGTGTTTACGACCAACCTCAAACTGAGGCTTTACCAGTAAAACAGCTTGGGCACCCTTCTTGGCTAAAGACAACACGGGAGGCAATGCAAGTTTGAGCGAAATAAAGCTAACATCTGAAACGATAAGATCAATTTCTCGCCCACCTAAATGTTCCTGTTTAAAATCTCTGACATTCAAGCCTTCTAATAACGTTATAGCACTGTTGCCCAATAAACGTTTATCAAATTGATGATGCCCAACATCAACGGCAATGACATGATCTGCTCCACGCTCTAAGAGAACTTGCGTAAAACCACCTGTTGATGCACCAACATCAATGGCTGTCACTTTATCTGTTATAATTGGAAATGCATCAAGTGCAGCAATCAATTTTAACGCTGCCCGAGAAACATAATTCTGCGCTGGATCACAAACGGTAATCTCTGCATCGTCAAAAACGATTTGCCCAGCTTTAAAAACGATTTCTCCGTTAACTTTAACAGTTTGGCGCATAATTGCATCACGTGCGCGTGAACGTGTCGTAAAAAAGTTTTTTTCAACTAAAAGAATATCGAGTCTTTTTCTGGAAGCCATCTCATACTCGAATTTTCTATCCTGTTCGAATCTCGCGTCCCAAAACAGCAAAAACCGTGTTTAAAATACCCATAGCGTCAAGTCCGACACGTGAAAGAACTTTTTCTGGTGAACCATGATTCAAATATTCATCAGGAAATTTTAGTGTACGAACTTTCAAACCATGCTCTAAGAGCCCTTCTTGCGCTAAAAATTGTAATATGTGCGCTCCAAATCCACCGATTGCCCCTTCTTCAATTGTCACCAATACCTCATGCTCACGTGCCAAACGACGCATCAAATCTTTATCTAAAGGTTTTGCAAACCGTGCATCTGCAACCGTTGTAGACAATCCTTCAACCTCCAACGCATCAGCAGCTTGCAACACTTCTGACATCCGCGTTCCAAAACAAACCAAAGCGATTCTATTTCCTTCACGCAGAACGCGCCCTTTTCCAATTTCTAATAACTCACCACGTTGCGGTAAATCTATACCAATCCCCTCACCACGCGGATAACGAAAAGAAATTGGTCCCTGATCATAAGCTGCAGCTGTACGCACCATATGCATCAGTTCAAGCTCATCAGAAGGTGCCATAACAACAAAGTCAGGAAGAGTGGCCAAAAAAACAATATCAAAACTTCCAGCATGTGTTGCACCATCTGCCCCCACAAAACCTGCTCGGTCAATAGCAAAACGTACCGGTAATTTTTGAATTGATACATCATGAATAATTTGATCATAAGCACGCTGTAAAAAAGTAGAATAAATTGCAACAAAAGGCTTATACCCTTCACAAGCAAGTCCTGCCGCAAAAGTTACGGCATGTTGCTCAGCAATACCAACATCAAACATTTTTTCAGGAAAATTTTTCGCAAAAGAATCAAGGCCTGTCCCTGTTGGCATCGCTGCTGTTATGCCAACAATCTTATCATCATTGCGAGCTTCTTCTATTAAAGCTTTAGAAAATACCTTGGTATAGGGTAGAATATTACTTGATGCTTTTACCTGTTTTCCTGTCGTGACATCAAAACGATTAACACCATGATATTTATCAGACGAGGCCTCTGCAGGTGGATATCCCTTTCCCTTATGGGTTACAACATGCACCAAAACAGGACCATTAGGATATTCACGAACATTTTTAAAAACAGGCAATAAATGCCCCAAATTGTGCCCATCTATGGGTCCAACATAATAAAAGCCAAGCTCATCAAATAAAGTTCCCCCAACCAAAAGGCCACGCGCAAATTCCTCTGAACGACGAGCTTTATCCAAAAAAAACTTTGGCAATTTTTCGCTCAACATCTTTACGCGTTCACGCAAATGACGATAAGAAGGACGAGACACTAATCGTGCAAGATGTGCACTCATAGCACCTGTAGGTGGTGCTATAGACATATCGTTATCATTAAGAACAACAATCAAGCGTGCATTCAAAGCACCAGCGTTGTTCATGGCTTCATAAGCCATGCCCGCAGACATTGCACCATCACCAATGACAGTTATGATATTGCGTCTTGTCTCTGCTTTCAAAGCACTTGCCACTGCCATACCAAGCCCCGCTGAAATAGAAGTAGACGAATGCCCCGCTCCAAATGGATCATACACACTTTCTGAACGTTTTGTAAAACCAGATAATCCGCCCTCCTGACGTAATGTGCGAATTTTTTCTCTACGCCCCGTTAAAATCTTGTGTGGATAGGTTTGATGACCAACATCCCAAATAATCCTATCCTCTGGTGTATTAAAAATATAATGTAATGCAACAGTGAGCTCAACAACACCAAGTCCCGCCCCAAGATGACCGCCTGTTACAGAAACCGCATCAATTGTTGCGGTCCGCAACTCATCAGCCAACTGTACCAAATCAGACTCAGGCAATGCCCGCAAATCTTGCGGAAAACAAACACGGTCAAGCAATGGTGTTAAGACCTGAGACAAAAAAAATCCTTCCTATTATCTTAACTCAAGAAAACACAATGATAAAAATATATCTTCTCTACTCTTTTATTACAGTTTTGCATCTTTTTTACTGAAAAATGCTCTTTTCTATTTGAGATGAGCTATAATTTCCTCATTTTTAACTTATTTTATAAAAAAGAAATCATTAAAACTTTCTGTTTATAAACTAAGGTTATTGCTTCTCTTAAGTCCCACAATAAATATCCAAAAAGATTTAATATTATTGAGCATCAAGTGGTTCCACTCCTTCTGGAAAACCTTCTTCTGAAAGCTGGATTTTTTCAACTTTAGCTTCAGCAACTCTTAAGAGTTTTTCACAATGCTTTTTAAGCGCTTCACCGCGTTCATAAATATCAATGGATTGTTCCAAAGGCACATCGCCACGTTCCAAATTTTCGACAATAACTTCAAGTTGCTTAAGCGCTTGCTCAAAGCTTAAGGTCGTAATATCCCCCTCTTGTATCTCTTTTTTCATATGAACCTCAAAAAATATCTGTTCTGGATATACGAACTCCAAAACCTTCCAAACCTACATAATGATGCTCTTTAGAAGCATAAATAATAACAGAGCCTATTCCTAAATATTTTAAAATTTGTGACCCTAAACCAATTTTGCGCCATTCTTCTTCGCGTTCAATCGCCTGCACATGGTTTTCTGAATTGTTTCTTGTCATGTTTTGAATACCAACAGTTGATTGTATAACAGATCCTTCACGCAAATAAATAAATACGCCACGTTTTTCTTTTTCCATCATACGCCGCATCATCACCATAATATCTGAAGTTTGACAAAAAACGTCACTTATAATGTTTTCATGATGTAAATGCACAGGAATATTCTCACCCTCACGGACATCACCAAAAACAATTGCAATATGCTGAACGACTTCCCAAGGGAGTTGATAACTTTGAACAATAGCGGGACCTACGAATGTTTCAATAGGCATTTCTCCAACATGCTTGATCAATATTTCCTTACGTTGGCGGTAAGCAATTAAATCTGCAACCGTTATAATATGCAACCGATGTTCTTGCGCAAATTTCATAATCTGATCGCCATGTTTAACGCTTCCATCATCATTAACTAACTCACCGATAACACCAACCGGCGGCAAATTAGCTAATTTACATAAATCAACAGCGGCCTCCGTGTGACCTGAACGCATAAGCACTCCCCCTTCATGCGCAATTAAAGGAAAAACATGCCCTGGACGAACAAAATCATCCGCACTTGCATTTGAATTCGCAAGATTACGTACAGCTAATGTACGGTCATGTGCTGAGATCCCTGTTGTTATGCCGTGTTTAAAATCAACAGTAACCGTAAATTGCGTCCCATGTGCAGAGTTATTATCTGGTACCATAGGAGAAAGATTAAACCGTTTTGCTTCTTTTTTTGGCATAGGTGTGCACACAATACCTGTTGTGTGACGAAGAATAAACGCCATCTTTTCTTCTGTACAATGCGCTGCAGCAACAGTTAAATCACCCTCATTTTCACGGTCATCATCATCTGTCACCACAACAATTTCACCGCGTTCAAAAGCTTTAAGTGCAGAAACAATTTTTTTTTCATCATACGCCATTGTTCACCTTTTCAATCACCCAACTTGACCGCGATGTCTTAGATAATGGTCAGCAATAGCACAAGCAACCATCGCTTCACCAACAGGAACGGCACGAATCCCAACACATGGATCATGACGTCCCTTTGTTATAACGTCTATATCATGACCATCAACATCAATGGAACGACGAGGTGTTAAAATTGATGAAGTAGGCTTTACAGCAAAACGCGCAACAATTGGCTGTCCACTCGATATTCCCCCTAAAATACCACCAGCATGATTGGATAAAAAAAGCGGTTTTCCATCATTTCCCATTCGCATTTCATCGGCATTTTCTTCTCCCCTCAAGCGGGCTGCCGCAAAACCATCACCAATTTCCACACCTTTTACCGCATTAATCGACATAAGTAACGAGGCAATATCTTGATCAAGCTTTGCGTAAATAGGGGCTCCTAAACCTGCCGGAACATTTTCTGCAACGATCTCAACAACCGCACCAACAGATGTCCCCTCTTTACGGAGTTTACTGATATAGTCACTAAAAATGTGAACCATCTCTGCATCAGCTGTAAAAAAAGGATTATTATCAACCTCTGACCAATCCCAACGATCACGATTAATATTATGAGGACCAATTGCTATCACTGCTCCTCGTACAATCAAACCAGGAACGATTTTACGAGCAAATGCACCTGCTGCAACACGTGCTGCCGTCTCCCGTGCCGAAGTACGTCCCCCGCCTCGAAAATCACGAATGCCATATTTAATATCATAAGTATAATCCGCATGTCCTGGACGATACTGATGAGCAATTGCTCCATAATCTTGAGAGCGTTGATCTGTGTTTCGAATCAACAGAGAAATTGGTGTACCTGTTGTCACCAATGTCGTTCCATCGTCTTGAACAACAACTCCTGAAAGGACCTCTACTTCATCTGGTTCTCGGCGCTGCGTTGTGTATTTTGATTGTCCTGGCTTGCGTTTATCAAGATAAGCTTGAACTTCTGCAAGAGTAAAAATAATTCCAGGTGGACAACCATCAATGACACAACCAAGAGCAGCACCATGACTTTCACCCCATGTTGTTACACGAAACAAATGACCAAATGTATTATGCGACATGAAAAAAGATCCATTTCTCTGTCAAATATATACAACGATAACGTATGTTGTGTGCTATACACAAAACAGCTCTTTTCTCCCAAATACTCTTGGACACCTTAAATTTGGTCAAATTACTGCTGTCTAATAAAATCTTATAAACCAAACTTTATTCTTTAACGACAGAAATGTCTGGGGCATCAACTGCTTTCATACCTATGATATTATAACCCGAATCGACATGATGGACTTCACCGGTAACAGAACGAGACAAATCTGAAAGAAAATAAAGCGCAGAATCACCAACCTCTTCAATTGTTACCGTACGACGTAATGGAGCATTATATTCATTCCATTTTAAAATATAACGAAAATCACCAATACCAGAAGCCGCTAACGTTTTAATTGGTCCAGCAGATATAGCATTAACACGAATATTTTGGGGACCTAAATCTACCGCTAAATATTTCACGCTCGCTTCAAGAGCGGCTTTGGCAACCCCCATTACATTATAATTGGGAACAACCTTTTCTGCACCATAATAGGTTAGTGTCAAGATTGAACCACCATCTGGCATCAATTTTTCTGCACGCTTCGTTAGAGCTGTTAGCGAATAAACGGAAATATTCATGGTCATCATAAAATTTGATTCGCTGATATCAATATAACGACCACTTAATTCATCTTTATCAGAAAAACCAATAGCATGAACTAAAAAATCAAGTTTTCCCCATTTCTTCTCTATTTCTCTAAAGACCGTATCAATAGAGACACTGTCAGAAACATCACAATGTCCACAAACAAATCCATTTAATTCTTCAGCCAAAGGCTCGACACGCTTTTTCATTGCTTCACCCTGATAGGTAAAAGCAAGCTCTGCCCCTGCGCTACTTGCCGCTTTAGCGATTCCCCAAGCGATGGAGCGATTATTGGCCAACCCCAAAATTAAACCACGCTTACCGTACAATAAACCATTACCCTTAGCCATCAGCACTGCCCCATTGTTACTTAAAATTAGTATTATTCACCTGCCTATGACACAGGTCAACTTTTTCTTCAAGCAATTGGTTTAAAATCAAACAAAAACTACGCTTTTATATATAAAATTTTTAAAATTAATCTTGTTGCATTTGCAAAAACTGTTCTAGTGCGGCGGCATTTTCATCTCCCGGCAACATAATGCGAACATGCACATAAAGATCATCTCTTGTACCATTTTTTAAACGAAGCCCTTTCCCTTTCAACCGTAAAACGCGATCAGAACTTGACCACGCAGGAATCGTTAAAACCACACGCCCCTCCAACGTCTCAACTTCTTCTTTTGCTCCCAAAACAGCATGTTTGAGAGAAACTGGTAAATCAAGATGGAGTGCTCTTCCTTCAACCCGAAAACGAGGATGTTTTTGAATCTGAATGGTTATTAACGCATCTCCTGCTTGCCCGTGAGGTACCTCTTCTCCCTGACCTTTTAAACGAATAGTCTGTCCGTCTTCAATATAATCTGGCAGTTTAATTTTTAACTTTTTTCCATTTGGAAAAACAGCTTCCACCTTTTCTGCGCCAACCATCTGCTCTAATGTTATGGCAAGATTAGCACGAACATGTGCTCCTTGTTGGGGACGGTTATAGTGTGTAGAATTCGAAAAGCTACCTCCTCCTCCAAACAGATCCCGAAAAATATCACTCGCATCAAAACTTGCACCACCTGAAGAGGAAAAATCAAATCCCTTTGCTCTTCCTGAAAAGGGATTTTGTTTATTGCTAAAATTTTCACCAGCACCATAGGCTTGATAAAGCGGTTTTCCTTCCATATCAATTTCACCGCGGTCAAATTGTGCCTTTTTATCTTTATCACCTATAATTTCATAGGCTTGATTAATTTCAGCAAATTTCTCTTTAGCCTTTGTATCATCTTTATTATGGTCTGGATGATATTTCTTCGCTAATCTTCTAAATGCCGATTTAATCTCTTGCGATTTTGCGGTACGTGCCACACCCAGAATCGTGTAGGGATCACGCATATTGCCCTCTTTTCAATTTCTTCGTTTTCAAAATATCAACTGATACGTTGTTCAATATCCCTTATAGCTTCATCAGTCTATTCTAAAGAATAATTTCTTCTTTTCTCTTTATATGTCTATCAATAAACTAAAATACCAGATAAAATGAGATATTTATTTAATATAGCTCCTTGTAGTCTATGCTAAAGTAAAAATAATTAAACTACCATAGAAATACACGATAGCATTGGCTTTTTGAAAATAAGAAAAAATGGTACTGTGACTTCTTGATGATAAAGTAAATGAGAAAATGCCTCACCCATGCTCACTGATATTTGGAGAAACTATGAGCAAAAAAATACCAACAGATGATCATTTTATGCAAATGCAAAAACCTTTTGAACTTTTCGCAAAGTGGCTTGAAGAGGCAACGATAAGTGAAATAAATGATCCGAATGCTATGGCATTAGCAACAGTTGACGAAACAGGACTCCCTAATGTTCGTATGGTTCTCCTCAAAGACTACAGTCCCCAAGGCTTTGTCTTCTATACCAATTATGAAAGCTGTAAAGGACAAGAAATTTTAAAATCAATGAAAGCATCCTTAGGTTTTCATTGGAAATCACTCCGTCGTCAAGTCAGAATTAGAGGAATCGTTGAAAAAGTAAGTCAACAGGAAGCCGATGCCTATTTCCAATCGCGACCACGTGGTAGTCGAATTGGTGCATGGGCCTCTAAACAATCTCAACCTTTAGACAATCGTTTTGTGCTCGAAAAAGCAATTGCTCAATATACTGCGCGTTATGCTCTAGGCAATATTCCACGACCACCTTATTGGTCTGGGTTTCGTGTTAAACCCCTTTCTATAGAGTTCTGGTGCGATCGCCCATTTCGTTTACATGATCGTCTGCTTTTTACACGGGATTGTGTTGAACACAGCGATTGGAAAAGACAAAAACTTTATCCCTAATCCTTCAAACTTCATCGTTATGAAGATTTTTTCTTCGCAACAATTAAACAAATATTTTTTATTCGAAAAATTCTAAAAGAAGCTGATTTATTTTATTTAAATAGAAGAATTTTATTTTCACTGTAAAGGTTAATTGGTGATATTTTCTACTGTATTGCTTAAAAATAGATTAGCAACAAGCTAATTAAAAAAACATACTGTATTCAATAGAAACTATGATTTTAGCTAACTTATTTTTAGACCGCAGAATAAAATATCATCCATATACCCCCACATACTAAACCAGCAAAAATCACAAAACCAATAAGCGAATTAGATTTGAAAAGCCTGAGGCATTGTGAACTATCATCTATATCAATGACTTTAATTTGAATAAACATATGGATGCTTGCCACAAAAATCCCAAAAAAACTAAGAACAGGAACTCCAGCTAAATAAAATGCTAGACTAACGAACATCACAAAACCACCATACAAAAATACTAAAGCACGCTTGGTTGCTTTACCAAAAAGAAGAGCCGTAGAACGGACACCAACAGTAATGTCATCTTCTTTATCTTGATGTGCGTAGATTGTGTCGTATCCTATGGTCCACAAAATTGATCCCACATAAAGCAAGATTGGTGCCCAGCTTAAACTTCCAAAGACAACAGCCCACCCCATTAATGCCCCCCAATTAAATGCAACGCCTAAAAAAAACTGCGGCCAATATGTTACGCGTTTCATAAAAGGATAAAATGCAACAGCTATCAATGACGAAATACCTAGAAAAAAACTAAACCTATTAAATTGTGATAAAACAACTAAACCAACTAAACATTGCACAAGTATAAAAACTCTTGCTTGCAACCGACTCACATGACCTGTCGGCAATGGGCGAGAACGTGTCCTTTCTACCTGAGCATCAATTTTATGGTCAATAAGATCATTCCAAGTACATCCTGCCCCTCGCATAGCAATAGACCCCAGAAAAAAAAGAAAAAGATACCAAACCCAATGAAGAAACATTGATAAAAGAGTATCGTAATGCATGTTATAAGAGAAAAAAGCCATTGTTGTTGACCAAAAACAAGGCCACATCAACAATTGCCAACCGATAGGCCGATCCCAACGCGCCAATTGCGCATAAAACCATAAGGAACGGGGAAGGAAGCTGTAGACCCATTGTTTGGAAGATGCATCCATAACCCGTCCTTGGCTATCATAGGACTGAACATGCGCGATATTTTTATTTTTTTTCATCAAATGATTTACCTTTGGTCTTGCGATAGAGACATTTCATTCTTATGAGAAGGGGATGAGATTAATTATCTTTTATGAGAGGAGCAAGCAATGAATATTCTTCTTATTGGCTCAGGTGGACGAGAACATGCTTTAGCATGGAAAATAGCAGCATCACCACTGCTAACAAAGTTATATTGTGCTCCTGGAAATCCTGCAACAACAGAATTTGGTGAAAATATTAATTTGAACATTGATGACCATCCCCTTGTTATTGATTTTTGTAAAGCACATTCTATTGATCTTGTAATTGTAGGACCAGAAGCACCCTTGGTGGCGGGTATAACAGACTCTCTTAATAGCGCTAACATCTGTGTATTTGGTCCTACTCAAAAAGCTGCTCAACTAGAAGGTTCAAAAGCCTTTACAAAAGATTTATGTCGGAAGAATAACATTCCTACAGGAAGTTACCAATGCTTTAATGATGCCTCTAAAGCTAAAGCTTACATTCAGCAACAAGGTGTTCCCATTGTTATTAAAGCTGATGGCTTAGCAGCTGGCAAAGGTGTCGTGGTTGCAACAACTATGGAAGAAGCGTTTAACGCAGTTGATGCCTGCTTCAAAAGTACATTTGGAGATGCAGGAAACAAAATTGTTGTAGAATCTTTTCTTGAAGGTGAAGAAGCAAGCTTCTTCTGCCTTTGTGATGGTAAAGTTGCTCTTCCTTTTGGATCTGCTCAAGATCATAAACGTGTAGGTGATGGGGATACTGGAGCAAACACCGGTGGTATGGGTGCTTATTCACCAGCGCCCATCATGACCCAAGAAATAGTGAATCGTACTCTCAAAGAAATTGTTGAACCAGCTTTAATAAGCATGAAAGAAATGGGCGCCCCCTTTAAAGGTATTCTCTTCGTCGGATTAATGATAACGCAAAAAGGACCCGAATTAATTGAATTTAACGTACGATTCGGTGATCCTGAATGTCAAGTTTTAATGATGCGCCTCAAAGATGA